>RFPG01000361.1 GCA_009926245.1 Sphingobacteriia bacterium
GGAGCCACCGGGCCTGGCATTGCTCAAAGGGGAGGTGGTGATATCGTATCCGTAGCCCAGTCGCATTTTGCCGCGTTGAAAACCAGCGGTTAGGATAACGGCGTCGTTGAGACGGTACCAAACACCGCCGGATATGGCGCCTTTGCTGAGGTAGGTTCCGATGTTGATCTGCTGAGCAGTGGCCTGCTTGATATAAATGATATTGGGCGAAATGGTCCAGTTATCGCCCTCGGAATAGGCCTGGGTTAGAGGAATCGAGGCCCCGGCATGGGCAGAAATGCGCATGGGCCAAGCCACAGCGGCATCGGTGAAGAAGGCTTGGTTGGGCTCGGTGAGGTGATGCACGGCCCCACCGATGTAAAATTTTTCGGAAAACAACATCACCCCTGTCGAGAAATCATGGATGGTGACGGTTTTGGTGCCAAAGGGAATTTCGGAACCCGTTGGCCGGGGGCCAATACCGGTCACCCGGTCGATTTGCTCGGGGAAGATCAGTTTATTGAAATTCAAAGAGCGGTTGGCGTAGGCGTATTGGAAACCGGCTCGGAGGGAGAGGGAGCGACTGATGTTGAGATTGTAGGCGTACTGCAGGGCCACTTGCGTGTGCTGGAAGGCTTCGCTGCCGATCTGGTCGGTGAGGACATGCAGGCCGATACCTCCCGAAAGGGCATCAAAATGTTGGTCAAAACCGGCACTGTAGGTGACAAAAGATGCGTTCAGCGCCGGCCATTGATTGCGGAAATTAAAGGTGAGGCGGGGATCAAAGGCGTTCCCTGCCAAGGCTGGGTTCAGGTAGAGGGGGTTGGCATAGAACTGAGAAAAAACCACATCCTGAGCAGATGCGGTTGCACCAAACAAACCAAAGACACCACAAAGCAGGGCTCGGCCCAGGCCTTTGGCGACCCGACGGGCCGGGACAAGAGAAGATAGACAGTTCAACATTTTGGGGGATGGGGTGTAAATTTTAAACGGATTCGCGTTAAAACCAAGAAAACAAAGGGGAAACCTTCGGAATAAATGCATAAAACCCATAAACGCTCGTTTAGGGCTTGTTGTATCTTGGACCCAACCGCTATGATTCGAAATTTGAGAGGCGCTGCCTGCTTGCTGGCTTGGTTCTTGGTGTTGGGGGGGGCGTTGCAGCCCTGCGGGCCGGCGCATGCGGCTTCATCGCATGCGGTTTCGGTGCAGGCCGGCGATTCCACCACCGTTCTGGCCCTGGGAGGGTGGTATCGTCTCCGCTTTGAGGCCGAGGGAGTCTACCGACTGACCCCGGAATGGCTCCAAAGCGTCGGCATCTCCCCATCCCTGGTCCGGACCGACCGCCT
>RFPG01000362.1 GCA_009926245.1 Sphingobacteriia bacterium
CCACCCGGCCCTTCCCGGCATCCACCTTCAATCCGTAACGATGGTCGCTTACCAGATGGGTCAACCCCAAGCGTTCCGCGGTTTGATTGGCCCAGCGTCGGTCCGCTCCAAGGCCCCTCCGGAACGAAGCCAGGTTCCTCAAAAAATCCCAAGCCAAATGCTTGCGATGGGGCAACGTCCATTCCGGCGCCACCTCATAGGTCAAATCCGGAAAACGCGCCTTGAGCCAGGCCCCGCTGCGACCGTTCCCCCCTATCCAAACCTCATCGCCGCAACGGGTCGCCTCCTCAATCAACGGAACCAAACGCGTCGCATGCCCCAAGCCCCAATCCAGCGGCACAAACAAAATTCTCCTCTTCCCCACCTTGATCATATTCTATTGATTATCTCATCCTCCAACGTGATTCCAATCCTACAAAATCTTCCAAATGATATATAGATGATGCATAATCGAACAAAATTGTTCGGTCATTCACAATGGTGTACTTCTTACGCTTGAGGACAGGGAGCTTTTTGATTTCGGGAAAAAATTTAATAGGCACGATAAGTTCACGTCCATCCATAAAATGAATCGCAATTTTTCCAAACAAATCAAAACTTAAACGATCTATAACCGGCAATTCGAATGAAGATTGTTTTTTAATGTTATTCATCTCATTTTAATTGTTTGAATGCCTTTGCCATTTTGTAAAAATTCTAAAGCGATGATTAATTGGCTTTGATATCTTTTCACGACTTTTTGAATCGAATTCAGTTCTATTTGATTCAAAGAGCCAGGTTCCGCATATTCCAAACTTGAAAGCCAAATTTTAGCCGTATACTGCCGATGACTTTTTTGATTTGCAATGTGTAAATGTAAGGGCTCATTCAACAAATCAAAAGAATATACAAAAAATATGTATTGTTTGTAAATGGCGATTTTGGGCATGATCGCAATTAATGCGACCTTTGATCATGGTTGAATATTATTAAAAAAAAGGGGTGGTTTTTTATACCATCTGCGAAGGATCGACCCAGCGGTCAAATTCCTCCTCGGTGAGGTAGCCGAGTTGGAGGGCGGCGGCTTTGAGGGTAAGGCCTTCGCGGTGAGCGGTTTTGGCGATGGAGGCGGCTTTGTCGTAACCGATATGCGGGTTGAGGGCGGTCACCAACATCAATGAATTATTGAGGTGTTTGGTTAGGCCTTCGGTGTTGGGACGGATGCCCTCCGCGCAGTGGGTGCGGAACGAATGACAGGCATCGGCGATGAGGCGAGCCGATTGTAACACATTGGCAGCCATCATCGGTTTGAAAACATTCAATTGAAAATGACCGTTGGA
>RFPG01000363.1 GCA_009926245.1 Sphingobacteriia bacterium
TTCACCTGGTTGGCGTCCGGCGCGTCCGGCGTCTGATCAGTCGAGTCGACGCAGTTCGGCGATGTAGCGCTTGCCGCGGGCCACGTAGTCATCGGCGGCCATCTTCATCGCGCGAACGCCACCCTCGGTGGCCGGCCGAGTCTTGGCCGGGACCGGGATGCCGGTGCTCCTAAAGAACCCCATCAACCCCGACCTCGAACTGTGGCTGGGCGCCATCGAGCGCATGGAACGCTGGGGTCTGACTCAATTGGCCTTGGTGCATCGGGGTTTTTCTCCCTTTGAACCCAGCCCCTACCGCAACATGCCCCAATGGGAAATTCCCATTGAACTGCGTCGACGGCGCCCGGACTTGCCCATGTATTGCGATCCCAGTCACATCACCGGCAATGCCCGGTTGGTCCCCGAATTTGCTCAAATAGCGCTTGATTTGTGTTACGACGGATGGATGTTGGAGGTTCATCACAGCCCTGCCGATGCTTGGTCCGATGCGGGTCAACAATTGACGCCTGATCAGTTACGCGATACCCTGGGGGGCATGACTTTTCGCTTCAACGACCCCGAGAACCAAGAATTGGCCGCTCAACTCCAGGACCTAAGGGCCCAGGTGGACCGCTTGGATCACGATCTTTTGGACCTCATGAGCCAAAGACTGAAATTAAGCCACCGCCTGGGTACCCTCAAAAAAGAATACGACCTGCCCATCCTGCAACCCAAACGTTGGGAACAAATTTTGGAAACCCGTCAAAGGGAGGGTGCGTCCATGGGGCTCAAACTTTCATTTCTTAATAAATGGTTGCAACTGATGCATCAGGAAAGCATACAACGTCAACTGGACATGTATCGCCCCGATTCGTCCAAGACCCCCTAGATTACTGGAGGTCCTGGGTCGATTCTGCCAAGCCAACCCATTGTTTCTATCTGGCGGACCCGGCCACGCTGTCCTGGGCTGAATCCTATCGCTCCGTTGCTCCCGGTTCCCTCCTGGTCATGGAAGCCGGCGAGGCTTCCAAATCTTGGGATTCCCTGCAACGAATCTTGGCTTGGTTGATGGAGGAGCAGGCCGATCGTTCCTCGGTTCTCTTGGTTCTTGGAGGTGGAGCCCTCAGCGACGTGGGGGCCATGGCAGCGGCGATGTTCAAAAGAGGAATCCCTTGGGTTTCGGTCCCTACCACCCTTCTGGCCATGGTGGACGCCGCCTACGGCGGCAAATGCGCCATCAATTTTGGGGGCATCAAAAACAGTGTCGGTCTCTACCACGATCCGGTTCATCGCATCTATTACCACCCTTACCTTCAAACATTGGGCGTGGATGCTTTGGT
>RFPG01000364.1 GCA_009926245.1 Sphingobacteriia bacterium
GGTGCGTTGCTAGTCCCCCAGCTACCGCGGACGTATTTCCAATCGGTGGGGGAGGTACTGAGGTTGGTGATGACCCCCGTATGAGCGTAGATGGGCGGCGCAACCCCCGCCAAGGCTCCATTCCCCTGCGATGCATCGTAGATAATGGTCACCGTGGACGTATCGGTAGGAAAGCGTGGAATGGACCGCAATACCTGGGCCGAAACCGTCGAATTCAAGGCGCAGCCAAACCATCCAAGAAGGCTCAGGAAAAGAAACGAAGTGAAATAACCTGCTTTCATACCGAATATTTGAGATTTAGTGGGGACGAAATTAACAAAAAAAAAGCCGCGTTTCCGCGGCTTCTTTCAAAATGAAAATTTAGGATTAACGGTTGTAGATAACCTTCTTAACGGAGGTCTTGCCATCAACAACCTGACGTACGAAGTAGGTACCGAATGGAACCTTGGCGCCGGATGTCGAAGTCGCATCCCATACCAATTCGTGCTGACCAGCAGGTTGCTGTCCATTGAACAAGGATTTTACAGACTGCCCCAAAAGGTTAACGATTTCAACCGATACCTTGGAAGAGCGAGTGTTCTCGTAGCTGATGTTCATCTCTCCGTTGAAAGGGTTGGGATAAACCGACAAAGGCTTGATGCTCTGGGTCAGGCTACGAATGGAGGACGTAATGATGGGGCTGCTGCCATCGCATTGGAAGCACTTATCCCAGCAATACTTAACCGTCAAAGGCACAGGAACAATCGTAACGCGGCGATTGATATTACCTGAACCATCATTCACACCACAACCGTCTGCAGCAATACTTGTATCAGCGGTACCTTCATTGCTGCCCCATCCACCATTAACAAACTTAAATAGGAGGGGTTGACCAACGGCCGTTGCTGGGAAGGTGATGGACTTGCTCCATACGTTGTTGCCCATATCGGTCATCGCAGAACCAGCATCGCCGGGGTTCCAATCCAACATGGGGGTTCCGTTGGAAGTTGCACCCAATGCTCCAAAGGTTCCTCCAACGCGGAGACCGTTGGCAGCAATGGTGGCACCGCCTGCAACGTAATCGGTCACATCCACCATCACGGTGAAGGTCACGGTTGTTTGGGCCATGGCAACCGCGCTCATGGTGGCGGCTACCAAAAGAGTTAGAAGTTTTTTCATGAGGGTTTTGGTTTAATGTCCTTTGTTTGTTAAGCAAAAATATAGATTTCTCGCCAACATTTCCAAACTATTATGGAAGATTTTGTGGATAAAATATGGTTATTTTGGTAAGATTTTTGAGCTCTAGTCCAAACAACAACCCATTGCACCCA
>RFPG01000365.1 GCA_009926245.1 Sphingobacteriia bacterium
TGTAAAGATGGCTTAAAGCCGCGATGGGAATTTTGGGCAAAATCCAAAAACCCATGAAAAATTACATCACCCTCTTGCTGCTTTTGACGGTGGGAACGCTGTTTCCCTCGCTGATGCAGGCCCAAAGCGTGATCCAAGTCACGGCCGATATCACGACCAATACGACCTGGACCCGCAACAACATCTACGTCCTGAACGGTTACCGTTACATCAAGGACGGAGCAACGTTGACCATCGAGCCGGGCACCATCATCAAGGGGGACAAGGCTTCCAAGGCCACCCTGATTGTGTCCAAGACCGGTAAGATTTTTGCCAACGGAACGGCGACCGAGCCGATTGTCTTTACCTCGAACCAGCCTGCCGGCCAGCGCACCTACGGTGACTGGGGTGGGATTGTGATGTTAGGGAATGCGACGATTAACGTTGCAGGGGGCAGTGGATTGATTGAAGGTGGTTTGTTGGGAGCGGATGCGACGTACGGTGGCACGAACGACGACGATTCATCGGGGGTGTTGCGCTATGTACGCATTGAGTTCCCTGGGATTGCCTACCAGCCCAACAACGAGATCAACGGATTGACCATGGGCGGTGTCCTCGCCGACCTTTTCAAACGTAACCTTCATGGGTCCACGCGAGAATGCGGCGACGCCGAATGCTTTGTACCGTCGTGCGATGCACCTGCGTCGTAACAGCCGGACTTCGGTTTACAATTCGGTTTTCACGGGCTATCCTACGGGCTTGCACATTGACGGCTCGGCCTCTCAGGGTGCAGCGACCAACAACGACTTGCAATTGGAGAACCTGGTCTTTGCGAACATGGGAGTCAACTTTGAACAGACCAGCGGTGCGAACACCTGGACCGGCATGACCGCCTATTTTACAGACCCAACCCGTGCGAACGAAACCTACCCTTCGACTTCGGCTTTGGGCCTGCAGTCGGGCTACAACAGCTTGACCAACCCCACTTTGTTGCCTGCATCGGGATCGATTCTTTTGAGCGGAGCTTCGTTCAGCAACAGCCGCTTGAGCACGGATCCATTCTGGACCCCCACGACCTTCCGCGGTGCCTTCGGTATCCAGGACTGGACCGCGGGTTGGGCCAATTTTAATCCGAACATGACATCGTATGAGTTGCCGTCGTTGCCTACAACGATCGTACAAGTCACGGCCGATATCACGACCAATACGACCTGGACCCGCAACAACATCTACGTCCTTAACGGCTACCGCTACATCAAGGACGGAGCAACGTTGACCATCGAGCCGGGCACCATCATCAAGGGGGACAAGGCTTCCAAGGCCAC
>RFPG01000366.1 GCA_009926245.1 Sphingobacteriia bacterium
CAGAATTGCCCCGGGTATATTTCGTGGGTTTTGAGCAGGGCACCTGGAATGACGCAGGGGGAACTTCGGACCGCCTGTATGATTCGTTTGGGCTTAACAAGCAGGGAAATTGCGAGGGCTCAAAACATCGGGGTCTACGGCGTGGCCCAGTCCAGGTACCGCCTTCGAAAGCGATTGGGTTTATCAACCCGGGTGTCCATCGAAGAAGTGCTCCAACCGCGGGGGATGGGCTAAGGCATCCGAAGGGATTGCGATCGCAGTTCCAGCATTTGAAGGGCGGTATAGGCCGCTTCCTGACCTTTGTGACCGTGTGCGCCTCCCAGTCTTTGGCGGGCCTGTTCGGTATCGAGCACGGTTAGAACCCCGTTCACCATGGGACGTCCTTCGCGCAGGCTCAAATCCATGAGCCCTCGGTTCACTGCCTCGGCAATGAGTTCAAAGTGAGGCGTTTCGCCCTTGATGAGGCAGCCCAAGGCAATGACGGCATCCATCGGGGTATTCAATGCACAGAACCACGAAGCTGCCACGGGGATTTCAAAGCAGCCGGGTACCTGGTAGGTTTCGATCTGGTCCTCACGAAGTCCTCTTTCCAGAAGAACGGCGCGGCACCCTCGTTCCAATTCCTCGGTGATTTCCCGATTCCAAAGTGACACCACGATGCCTATACGGCAACGGTCCAGGCCTTGGGCCTTGCCAGGTGTCGGAGAATGGTGAAAGCCCGTCTTGGTCCAAGAACCGTCTGGAATCATGACCTTTGGAGGCTCGATTTTTTAGGATTTCAAACGCACCCGGGTCAGGTATCGGTCGACATTTTGACCTTCGGTGCTCTGGGGATATTCCCGCTGAATGCGCTCGTAACATTCCAAGGCTTTGTCTTTTTGACCCGTTTTTTCGGCAATTTCTCCAGCCCGTTGCAGGTAGAAGGGCGTGGTGAATTCGTTGGCCTTGAATTCGGAAGCCTTGAGGTAATATTCCAGGGCTTCGCGATCGTTTTTGAGTTGCAGATGGGCATCACCTTGGCAACCCAATGCGATACTGCCCAAGACAGGATCCGAGGTCTTGAAAGACTCCAAAGCTTCCAAGGCTTCTTTGAACTGACCTAAGCGCAAGTAGCTGACGCCCAAGTAGTAACGAGCCAAATTCCCTGCAGGAGTCCAGCGGTAATCTTCAGCGATTTCTTCAAAGCCCGGGAAATTTCCATCACCTTTGACCGCAAGGTTGAGCGAATCGTTTTCAAAATAACGTTCGGCAACATGCATCAGGTTCACGGCTTCTTTTTGTTGTGTTGGGAGATAGACACCCC
>RFPG01000367.1 GCA_009926245.1 Sphingobacteriia bacterium
GTGGGAACGGATGCGCAGACGCGTTGTATCAACACCCCGATTACGAATATTACCTACGCGACGACCACGGCAACGGGTGCAACGATCTCGGGCTTGCCAACGGGTGTAACGGGAGGCTGGACAGCGAACGTGGTGACCATCACGGGCACACCTTCGGTGGCGGGGACGTTTACCTACACGATCACGATGACGGGTGGCTGTACGGGTGGCGCAAACACGATCACGGGTACGATTACGGTATTGCCCAATAACACCATTGCATTGAGTTCCGGTGCAGGTACGAACAACCAGGTGGTCTGTATGAGCACCTTGATGACCCCCATCACTTTTGCGACAACCACGGCAACGGGTGCCACGGTGTCGGGTCTTCCGGCGGGCGTAACAAGCAACTGGAGTGGCAACGTGGTGACGATTAGCGGCACCCCAACGGTGACCGGATTTTTTGATTATACGGTCACGATGACGGGAGGCTGTACAGCGGGGGTGAATACAGCGACGGGACAAATCCGGGTGGACAACACGATTTTGTTGACATCGGGTGCAGGCAGCAACAATCGTTCTTTGTGTATTAATACGGCGTTGAGCAACATTACGTTTGCGACGACCGGGGCAACGGGGGCGGTGTTTTCGGGTCTACCAACGGGTGTGACGGGCAGTTGGACGTCGAACGTGGTGACCATCACGGGCACGCCTTCGGTATCGGGGACCTTCAACTACACGGTGACCCTTACGGGGGGATGTTCTGCCTCGCCGAATACCGCACGGTTGTACCTGACATGACGGCCGGGACGCCTTCTTCGACGCCGACCCTCTGTATCAATACGCCATTAACTGAAATCACGCACGTCACAACGCGAGCAACAGGAATCGGAACGGCTACAGGATTACCGGCAGGCGTCACGGCCTCGTGGGCGAGTAATACCATCACGATCAGTGGCACACCGACGGCAACGGGAACATTCAATTATACGATTCCGTTGACGGGGGGGTGTGGATTGGTCAATGCAACGGGTACAATCACGGTTAGACCGAATAACACGATTGCGAGGAGTTCGGCGGCGGGAACGGATGCGCAGACGCTTTGTATTAATACGGCCCTGACGAACATTACCTATGCGACGACCACGGCAACGGGTGCAACGGTGTCAGGTCTTCCGGCGGGGGTAACAGGTAACTGGAGTGCGAACACCTTTACGATTAGCGGATCGCCTTCGGTATCTGGGACGTTTACGTACACGGTGACGATGACGGGTGGCTGTACAGGTGGCACGAATACCATAACGGGCACGATCACGGTGAC
>RFPG01000368.1 GCA_009926245.1 Sphingobacteriia bacterium
CGATTTACAAAAGCCAAATCAAGGAGAATCAGGGCAACAAAAACAAGGGCATCGGCTTTGGTTTCCAGAACCCCCAGCCATCGTGCCACCAAGATGGCCATTAGGTTCAAAAGCAAATGCAACAAGGGCAATGGAATGGCCCAGGCCTGGTTCGGTGAGCGGCGGCTCCATAAGACATAGATGCAAACGAAGTAAAGGACCGTGACCCCGCCCGTCAAAAACCAAGACGTCCACCAGGCACGCAATTCAAGCCCTCCGAGCAGGGTGAAAAGCAGATAAACCAGGGCTAAAAAGGTGTGCAGGCCCATAAAACCCAGGAACCACGAACCCAAAGGCGGCCTTATTGCCATTCAACGGTCTTTGAGCCGGGACCAAACCCCTGCGAATGCCAAAACAAGACCTATCAACAACCCCAAAAGGGTCCAATAAGGCTTGGAAGTGCCCTGACGATGGTCCATGACGGACCCCAACCAAGCCCCGACAGCGATAGGTAAGGCCATTTGAAAGGCCAACCCCCCGTATCGAGCGATTTCCTCAAGCCGTTTTGGCATGGGCATCCCCGGCATACACCGGACGCAAGGCCTGCATGGTGCAGCGCCCGGACAATTGAGCCCCTTCTTCAACCACCAACTTGGGAGCCGTGATATCCCCGTTGACTTGGGCCGTCGCCGACAATAGAATGGACTCGGATGCTTCAATGGGACCGTTGACTTTACCCAAAACATGCACGTTCTGGCAACGAACCGGTCCGTGAATGGAGCCTTGGGCTCCTATAACCAAGCGACCTTCAATGCGAACCTCCCCTTGGACGGTTCCGTCCAAACGAAGATCGCCTTTGCAGGTCAAATTGCCTTCCAGGACAGCCCCTTCGGCCATCGCATTCATGACAACGCCGGTTGCACGGCCTAATTTGAGCGGTAATTGCATGTTCATTGAGCAAATTTAAGGTTGACGACCGGCCTTTCGGTTGGCAAATTCCCTTTCAACCTCCAAACGAAGCAACGAATCGGCCCAGCCGTTGGGATCCAAGAGGCTGTCCGGGTGGTAGTTGAGTCCAACGGTCGGCAAAGGCAGGTCTTGGTAAAGCAACGAATCCTCCCCCAGCCACTCCCTTCTTAGAACCGACCATTGGCTGCGACTGGTTTGAAGGTACTCCTCCAAGGAATCCAAGCGCCTGGTCTGTTCGACCACCTGTCGCTGCCAATCCCGGTTGGCGGCACCCGGCATGTAGCCCCCCAAAGGCGTGTAAAGCAAAAGAGCTCCAAAAAAGAGCCAACCCAGCACCAAAACGGTGCTAA
>RFPG01000369.1 GCA_009926245.1 Sphingobacteriia bacterium
AATCCAAGACTTTGCGTCGGAAAATCTCTTCGTAATATGCTTGTATCCAAGATGATTCAGCGATTTGCCAGCGGTTTTTGGCGTTGAGGTAATCGGCCAGCGGTAACAAACCCTGCTCGTGTCGTTTTGCAGCCAGGTCGTGGTTGGCTTTTTGGGCATCCAGGTTGACCTTGTTGGTTACCAAACGAGCTTTGGCCGCCCGATAATCCGTCACCGCCCGTGTTATGTCGGTGTAGAGTTGATTGCGGGCCTGCTCGCTCTGCAACCGGGCATTTTCCACGGCGTTGTGGGCCCTTTCCTCGGCAAGGCGAACCTGTCCGTTGTTCCAAAGGGGTATCGAAAGACTCAGGCCCATGCCCGTTCCCAGGTTGTTACGAAATTGTTCACCCCGGGGCACCAACATGCTTTTGTACTTGGGAATGGGTTGCACCACCAGCTGGCTTGGATCGTTCTGAAGGTAGCCGATCGGGCGTACCCCGTCAATCTCGGGTAACAGTATAAATTGCTGACTGGTCGACGCAAAAAGAGTGTTCATGTTCACAAAAGCGGTCAGCCTTGGGTAGCGCAGGGATTTGGTGGCCTTGAGATTCCAAAGCGATTGACGGTAGCGCCATTCGTTGCCCAAAATCTGGGGTTGCTTGGTCAGGGCATCGCGGTAAAGGAGGGATGAGGTGGGTTCCTCCACCCGGGGCCGGGCAGCCACTTCGGCCAAAAAGGCACCTGAATCGGGCTGGGCCAACTCAAAATTCTCCGGGTCCGGCCATTGAATAAGCAGGGCTAGGCCAATGCGGGCGTTGATGGCGTTGTTTTCGGCGTTGGTTCTAGCGACTTCATCGGAGGCCAACTGGGCTTCAAGGTTCAGTTGATTGTCCCTGGACAGGGAGCCGGCCTGAACCAATTCACGAATCCTGGCCAGTTGGTTGAAGGTGGAATTCTTTTGTTGCTCGGCAACCTTGTAAAGTTCCTTGGACAAAAGGACCTGGAGATATGCGTTGGCAATGTTGAGGGCAATGTTGTTGCGCAGGGCATCCTGCTCTTTCACAGAGGCCTCCATGCCAGAGCCCGCCGCCTTCAATTGATGCCGCAATTGCCCCCCCTGGTACAGGGTCCAAGCTCCGCTCAATCCCATTTGGTTGGACTCAACCGTCTGGTTACTAAAGGTATTGGTAAACGGGTCGATGGCCCGGCCGTTGTTAAACGCGACCCCGGCCGATCCATTCACTGAAGGGGTAAAGGCAAGGCGGGCCGCTTTTTGGTCCAATTGGGCCCCGGCAACGGCTAAATCCCCTTG
>RFPG01000370.1 GCA_009926245.1 Sphingobacteriia bacterium
AGATGGACCGTCGCGGGATCCACGACGCCGAACTCGACAGCGATTCCGTCATGTCCGCCACCGTTTTGGTGCGCGGCCCCTCGTCCAGCGGGAATCCGTAATTGCCCACCTGGTCGCCGGCCAAACAGGATTGACCGCCCAGGCGGTAAAGGTGAGGATGCGTGGACGTGGCCTGCATCTCCGCCCCAAAGATGCGGGGCTGGTACGGCATTTCGAGGACATCGGGTAAATGCGCCGTGATGCTGCTATCCAAGATGGCCACCGGCAAGGCCTCGGTTTTCATGATATCCAGGACTTGGGACCGGAAATACCCCGTCTCCCAAACCAAAGCCGAACCCGGTTCCATGATCAGTTGAAGATGCGGGAATTGAGCCTTGAAGCCCGCGATGGCCTCGGCGGCTTGCTCCAAATCATAATCCTCTCGACTCATCAAATGCCCTCCCCCCAGGTTCATGGAGCGAACGCGTTGGAGCCATGGACCAAAATCACGGGCCAGAATCGCCAGGGTTTGGGCCAAGGCGTCTGCCCCGCTTTCGCAGAGGTTATGGCAATGCAAAAAATCCGGTTCCAAACCGGCCTGCTCCAGGGCCGAATACCCGCGCTCCAAGTCGTGGAGACGGGTTCCCAAACGAGAGCCGGCAGCGCAAGGGTTGTACAGGTCCGTGCTGACTGGCGAATAGCCCGGGTTGATGCGCAAACCCACATGAATATCCGCGCGATGGCGCCTAAAGGCCGCCCCGTGTTGCAAAAGTTGCGAAACCGAATTAAAGGAAACATGGTCCGCCATGCTCGCGATCTCCTCCACCTGCCCGGTAGGATAGGCCGGCATAAAAATGTGTTGCGAACCTCCAAATCGGGTCGCCCCCAATCGCAACTCGTGCAGGGAGGATGCCGTGGTCCCGTGCACCGCCTCTCGCATAGTTTCAAATACCGAAAACATCGCAAAGCCCTTGAGGGCCAGAATAAACTGCACCGGAATCCTGCGCTGCAATTCGGTATAGAAGGCCATATTGGCACGCAGTCGGTCTTCGTCCATCACAAAGCTTGGCGATGGAATTTGATCCCAAGCCAAGCGACCCGGGCTGTAGGTTTCCCGCAAAGCCCTCAGGGCCTCCAAATCACGCATGGGATCCGTAATCGTCAAAAGGCGAAGGACCATCGACCACTTCGTGCCATGGAAGGCCGTAAAGCCCCAAATCCTTCATGAAGGGGTCCGGATTGAATTCTTCGACGTTGAAAACACCCTTGCCGGACCAGGTGCCTTCCATCATCATTTTGGCACCAATCATG
>RFPG01000038.1 GCA_009926245.1 Sphingobacteriia bacterium
CGCAAGGTAGCGGCGTCGGGAAGCGCATCGCGTCGATCATGATAAACGCGACGGGCACCACGACGGCGGGCACGGTGCGCTTCTTCCTCAGTGTCGACGGAGGAACTAACAAGCGGCTCATTGCCGAGAAGGAGGCCGGTCTCAAAGAAGCCCAAATGCACAAGGGCAAATACGAAGAGCAGCTCAAGGGCATTCGAAACAGCCGGGAATTTGATGCGCTCAGCAAGGAAATCGAGATCCAGTCCCTCGAGATTCAGATTGCCGAAAAGAAAATCAAGGAATTATCGGCCCAAAAAGAAATGCGGAGCACCGAAATTCTCACCTTGACCGAACAATTGGGCGAGCGACGCAACGATTTGGACAAAAAACGGACGGAATTGGACGGCATCGTTGCCGAGACCGAAGAAGAAGAAAAGCAACTGATTAAGGAGGCCGAAAAGGCTTCCAAGAAAATCGAAGCCCGTCTATTGGGTGCCTACCAGCGGATCCGTGGCAATGCACGCAATGGCTTGGCCGTGGTGAGTGTCCAACGAGATGCCTGCGGTGGCTGCTTTAACCATATCCCGCCTCAATTGCAAATGGACATCCGCCTGCGCAAGAAAATCACGGTCTGCGAGCATTGCGGTCGCATTTTGGTTGATTCGGATATGGAGACGATGATGGCCAATTAAGGGCCAGGAATTAGATTTTTCGGATCCTTTTAGCTTTTACGACTCCTTTAGGAGGAGAGCAATGGCCTCTCTTTCTTCGAAAACCCGGCGCCCATGGGGGCTGTCTTTCAATTCTTCGGTGAGGTCTTGGCCCGCCCAATGCTCGTAGTGCCGGCCGTTTTTCCATAAGCGACTGGCTGTCAGGTCATAAACTTTTCCTTCAAAGGCCACCCAAATTTCGGGCCTGTCCTGTCCGTTGCACAACGCCAAGCGGGCTCTTCCAATAACAGGAAGCGAATCTTGAGGACTCATGGCTTAAATTTCGGCAACGATGAAGACAATGCAACCGGGTCCCCTTGTTCTGCCCGTTCGGGGTGTTTGGCCTCAATGGGGCAGGGGTTGCCGATCGGCCCCCAACGCAACCCTCACCGGGGATTTAATCCTGGGCGATGCGTGCACGGTTTGGTACAATGCCGTTCTGCGGGGCGATGTTAATGCCATCCGCATTGGGGATCAAACCAACATACAGGACGGGGCGGTCATCCATTGCACCTATCAGCGGGCTGCTACAACCGTGGGATCTCGGGTGAGTATCGGTCACAGGGCCATCGTCCATGGTTGTACGATTGAGGACGAGGTCCTGATTGGGATGGGCGCGGTGGTGATGGACCATGCCGTGGTTGAAAGCGGTTGCATTGTGGCAGCCGGGGCCGTGATCCTCGAAAATACCCGCTGCAAGGCTGGGACCCTCTACGCCGGGGTGCCTGCCAGGCCTGTCAAGGAAGTCAGCCCCGAACAACGGTTGGCAATGCGCGAAACCGCCTTGCGTTACCTGGAATACGCGGAATGGGCCGGCCTGGAACCCCTCGCGGAGGGTCACGAGCGGTTAACCTAGGTTGGGTAACCGTCAGGGTGCCGTTCTTTGGAGGGTCTTGGCTGTCGATGGGAGGCCGTGGGTGGCGCATCTCGGCTTTTGGACAAGCCTAAAAACCACATTAAATCGACCCAAGGGCCCCAAAAAACCGCTTTTGGCCGTAATTTAACCCGTTGAACTTGTTTTGTATTTCCCCAGTTAACCACGTCTTCAGTACCATCCGATGACCAAACTATTTCACATGTTAGCGAACCGGCGTTTGTTCCTCAGCCTTGGGTTGTGGGCATTGATCCTGGCTTGGCCCTTGGGCTCCGCCAAGGCTTCTCATATTCTTGGAGGCGAAATCACGTACCGTTGTTTGGGGAACGGTCTCTTTGAGTTTACGATCAAAGTCTACCGGGACTGCAATGGTATTCCATGGACTCAAACTGCGTTGGCCTTGCAGGGTCCCCACGGTACCACGAACCTTCCCATCATTCCGGGTTCACCGGATGATATATCTCCGCGTTGCCCAGGTAGCACCTACCTGTCGTGCAATCCGCCCACGTCAGCCACGGGTCAAAACCAGGGCTCGGTGGCTCGCTATGTGTTTCGGGGCATTGTGGATCTAAGCGCCCTGGGACCTGCACCCCCGGCTGGTTACACGTTCAACACAACCCAGGCCGGCAACGGTATTCCTTGTTGTCGCCCATCCATTGACAATAGCACGGCGGATAATGGATCGCAGACGTTGATGGTCAAAATGTTCCCTTACCGCGACCCCAATACCAATCTATTGTTATCGCCGGCCCAGCTTTGTGATAATTCCCCAGAATTTGCAACGGACCCCACTTCTTTTGCCATCCTCAATCCGGTGGATACAGTTTTCATGCAGTCCTTGGCCTTTGACCCAGATTTGGACAGCACGCGTTTTGGTATTGATTTTCCGTTGGGAACTTCGGTGACCGCCCCCTACGCCTACTCCGCCCCCTACAGTGTCACCAACCCCATTCCGGGCTTGATGCAGCCTCCCTTTGTGAGTCCTAACAACATTCCCATCAACCAGACAACGGGCGAGATTGTGTACCAACCCACCACGCAGGGCACCTTTGTCATGGTGATCAAAGTCACTTCCTATCGATGCAATCAGGTTATTTCGGAGGTTTACCGGGATTTCAACCTCAAAATCATTCCCAATGCACCAACATCGCCCCCGGTCTTTAATCCGAACGGGCCATTGAACGGAATTTTTACCCAGCGACCCCCTTTTATCCGCGCGCCTTTTACCCTTCCCAACGGGGCCCCCAGCTTTGAAGGCACCTATTATGCCGGGGATACCATTGAGAGTTTTGTGAACGCCGAGGATGCCTTTCCTTCGTTGTTGGGGAATCCCAACGACCCCAGCACCTGGGTTCCGGTTCAGCAAAGCGTGAGCGTCTTTGTGCGCGGTAGTCAATTGGCCACCAACTTTCCCGGCTATAACAACTGCGTTCAGCCACCCTGTGCCCGTTTGCAGCGGATCAACGACACCACCTTGCCACCCAATCCGCCCCAATGGCAGGCCACGGTCTTGCCGTATGGCAACGGAACCCCGGCGGGTTTTGGTTTCACAGGGACGGTCCAGAGCGGTGTCAAAATTGTGTGGCCAACGGCTTGTTCCAACCTGCCCCGTGGGGTGGCCAATTGCGGGGTCCTGCTCTCCAGTAACAAATTCCAGATTAATGCCTTCGACAATAATTGCCCAGTGGAAGGTCGCGACGCCCGCGTTTATACCTTCAAACTCATCAACGTGCCCCCTCTTCCGCCGGCCCGTATACGCGGTGTTTCGGTGTCTCCGACCAATGATTCGGTCACGGTTTATTGGCAAAACCCCTACGGTCGACCAGGGGCCATCATCGATACGGTGACGATTGATTCCTTGGACATTCGCAATTACAGCGATCAGAACAGCACCTTTCAGCGCAAAAAATCGGTGTCTCGCCGTATTTATTCCTTCAAACAATACCGCTTGTACCGCAAGGCCTTGGATCGTGTCACCGGCCTAGCGGCCAGCCCCTGGGTACGGGTGGATTCCTTAGCGACCTTGGATTCCAGCAAAATGGTGGATGCCTCCCCTTCGTTGGATTTAGCGTCTTTTGATTATTTGTACCGGGTAGGAGTTGTTTCCCGTTGCGATTCAGTGGAGTTTATTTCGGATAGCCTCAAAGTGATCCGTGGCGAATTGTTGTTCAATTCGGCCAGTGTGACGAGCACCTTTACTTGGGACTCGATGAGCACCCGCAATCCATACATCCCCCAGCATTGCTTCCCTCGGTATTACATTCAAAAGCAATCCACTTTTGCCGGGGTCGGGAATTGGCAAAATGTTGATACGTTTTTTGCGGTGGGCAATGCTCGTTATGTTTATTCCGAAATCACGGGGATTCCTTGCCGGGATACCATTTCATTCAGGGCTGGTTTGCCGGATACCAACGGCACCGTTTATTGGAGTACGACTCCCAACATTGCTCTTAAGCAATCCAATCAAATAGCTCCCGTCGAATTGTTAAGGGTCTCGGTTGATACCTTGCCAAACGGTACCGGTGAGCTAGGTATCTCCATGAATTGGAAGCCCGGACCATCGGGGGCGCTGGGGGGGTATAATGTGTATCATGTGTTGGATTCATCCTCTTTGCTAGCTGATTCGGTGGCCCAATCCTGGGGCTATTTTGATACCGCGTACACCCTATATTATTATCCCGATTGCGATCCCAACCTAGGGCCTGTCTGGCTAACGGTGGCCGGGGAGGATTCCTGCCGACTAACGCTCGGGACCTTTGATACCTCCAATTATCACAACACTATTTACAATCATGCCGAGTACATTTATTGCAGTCGTGACCGGGGCATGAAATTGACATGGAACAACTATTACAAGTGGCACCCCCAACTATTGAAATACCGAATTTACCGCAGTGATGTGGCGAATCCTGGTTATGTCTTGATCGATTCGGTGGCTCCGGCACCTTACGATAGTTTGAATCGTTACCTGGATCGCAGCAGTTTGCCTTCCGGTGACTTTTATTGTTATTTGATTGAGGCGGTGCATCGCAATGGTTCGACCGCCACCTCCAATCCGGGATGTGATACGGTTTACAATCCCTTGGTGACTTACAATCATATTCGCCGGGTTTCGGTGGATACCACCACCGGGCTGTTGAGCCTCAAGTACATTTTTAATCCGGTGGATATTGTGGGTTATTTCCTGCTTCAACGCCAAATTCCTGGTCGCGACTTTGTGACACTGGATACCTTTCGGGTGTCCGATATGGATTTTGCAACAGGGGTACCTACCATCAATTTCGTTGACTCTTCTGCCAAGCCGGATCGTGAATCCTACACGTACCGCATGGTCGTCGTCGATCTCTGCGATGTGTCCATTGATACCTCGGATGTATTCTCCAACCTTTTGTTGACCGGGGATGTGGACAAGTTCACCTATCCCAAGTCGGCGACCGCCCTCCAATGGTCTTTGGTGAATTCTTGGCCCCAAAACCTGGAATATTACTTGGTGAACCGCGATGATGTGGCAACGGGTCGAACCCGGGCCTTTATCCCCGTCTGGCAGCTCCCAAGCCCCGTGGTTCGTAACTATGTCGATACCGTTCCTCAGGACCCATCGCCCAATGCATTGGGACGCTTTCAGTATTACCTGGCAGCGCGGGAGCGCAATCCCAACCGGGATGATTTTTTCCAAGAAGAATTGTATTCCAATATTATTTCGGTCATCCATCCTCCTCGCCTCTTTATGCCAACGGCGTTTGTGCCTGGTGCAGCTGGTGGGAACGGGTCCTTCTTGCCATCGGGGATTTTCATTGATATCCGCAAAGAATTCAAGTTGGAGGTCTTTAACCGTTGGGGTCAATTGCAGTTTGAAACCAATGACTTTTTTAAGGCTTGGGATGGCACCAATTTGAACGGGGACCCTGTTGAACAAGGAACCTATGTCTATCGGGTGATTTATACCGGACGTGACGAGAAAACCTACGCCTTCAATTCTACGATTCTGGTTTTGCGCCAAAAAGATTAATTCGAACCATCTACCGCTTATGAAAATGCGTGCCTGTTCCTTTTTGTTCCTTGGTTTGTTGTTGGGGAGCCTGTTCGGGGTTCTTCCTACCCAACAGCTGTCGGCTCAACCCACCTTTCGAGGGGGGGATTTGACCTACGAGTGCTTGGGTTCTTCGGGGGTCTTCCGGTTTACAGCAGGGGTCTACATCACTTGCCCCGGCGTTAATCCCTTCAAAGACTCCTTGGCTTTGTTTGAGCGATCGATGGTTCCAGGCGCCGTTCCGGTTTTTCGGGGTTGGCTCCGTTACGATGCGGGTCAGAGTTACAGCATTGCGGATTCATCGGCCCCTCGTCTGGCGCCCTTGCCACTGGCTTCTTGTCAGAGTAGCAATTCAATTATCAAGGATGTTCGACGGTTGGTTTTTGTAGGGGACCTTCTGTTGGATACCTTGCCTGTTCCTGCCGCGGGTTATGTGTTTTTTGTCCCTCACGTTTCGGAAGCCTTGGCCGTGGTAGGTGGGGTGAACGGTGGTCTGCCATCGCGGGCTCTTTTTCCGACTGAACCTGCCGACAACATGGTGGTGGGTGCCGTTGGTCCAACCGCGCGTTTAGCAGTCAAGATGTTGGGTTATGGCGGCTTGCGGCCGCAATACATCTGCGATGCTAGTCCCTCCTTTTTTAACGATCCCAATCCATTGTTCATCGCCAACGCTAACAATTTTGTTGCGGATAGTGTGACGGTGACCAACATGGCGGTGGAGTCCAATTTTTATGATTCCATTTCGTATCATTTGGGTGGGCCTATTTACGATACCAACCTTGTTTCTTTCCCTGTTTACAATACGGGTATTGCCTTTAATACAGCGACAGCCCCCGCCGGGTTGTTTAACCTGAATCCTCTGAACGGTGAATTCAGTTTCAAGCCATTGCGCTTGAACAATCTTTCACCCACCCGCTACCATTGGGGCATCACGGTGCGGAGTTGGCGTTGCAATTCCCTGCTATCTGAGGTTTACCGAGAATTTGTGGCCGAGGTAATAACCCGCCCCAACAGTGGGCAATTTCCTCCTTTTTTGGAAAACCAAAAACCCCCTTATTTTTCGTCCAATTCGCGATTCTTTAGGGAGTTCTATGTGGAAGACACCCTTTCCCAGTCTTTCTTGGCCGGGGATGATGTCCCTTTTGGTCTGCCTCCGGGAACCGACAATTACCTCAGCATTGGTATTCATAGCCCTTACCTGAATGCAGCGGCAGCTTCGGGAAGCGGAACCCCCCGACCAGGCGTTTGTTCAACGGCTTCGGCCTTGCCTTTTGTGGCCGGTCGAACCGATGTTCCCACCCCCCAGATCTTGTCGAATAATTTATTTACCGGCTACGGCTATGCGCAGATTAATTCAACGCTTTTGCGCTTTG
Source organism: Sphingobacteriia bacterium (assembly GCA_009926245.1). GTDB lineage: Bacteria > Bacteroidota > Bacteroidia > UBA7662 > UBA7662 > SYHX01. Next base: position 6,967 of record RFPG01000038.1, read on the forward strand.
GTTGGATATCGCGTTGCGATTCGGTATTTATTAATCAATGTTACAATCACGCCCGGGTTTTTCCCTTCTTGGTGACAGCCGGGGATTATACCCCCCCTTTGCTGGGCAAGCAGTCCAGAATTTTTAGTGTTCGATTACGGAATCTTCCAGCCCTACCGGCTCCGACTTTTTACGGGGTCTCGGTGGGTGATCAAAACGACCGTGTTCGCTTGTATTTCCGTAATCGTATCGATACCAGCACCATTGATCCTTTGGACAGCCTCAACAATGCCTTGGATGCTCGGGGATTAACCCCTGCTCAGCTCAAGGTGAGGTCCGTGAATCGCCGATTGAGTTCCTTTAATAGCTATCAAGTCTATCGATCTATTTTGCCGACCGGTCCTTGGGTTTTGGTAGGGAGTGTTACCGACCCTTTTGCTGATTTTTTTGAGGATAACGATCCCAACCTACGCCTGGACGCCCAGGATTATTATTACAAAATTTGGACCCTCAGTGGTTGCGATATCAATTTGCGTTACGACGAAAGTGTTGTTATCAAAACCTTCGGCGGAAACCACACCAATGACAAGGCCAACATGCGTGGAATTCTTGTTTGGGATACCATGGGAATTGCCAATACCCAATTTCTGACCGATTCGTCCTACATGCAACGTCGCTACCCGGCGATTGCGACCTGGGATTCTGTCAAAATTGTCGAGGGACCGCGGATTGATAGTACGTTACCATTTCTTTTTTGCAACGACAGTTTGCATTACCGCTTGGGCGTTTACGACAACGGGACCGGGATTCCTGGGATGATTTATTGGAGTCGTTGGATTTTGGCCAAATACATATTGCCTGATTCGATGCGACTCAAATATGTTTCGGTGGACACAGCGGGCATCGGTGATCGGGTGCAAATAGCTTGGTACCCGGATGTGGATACCCTGAGGGATTTTGTGGAGTTTCGTTTTTCTCCGATCGCTCCTGGGCAACCACCTCTTTTGACGGTTCCCAATCGAGATCCTGTAACCCTGGAATTGGACTCCTTCTACCAAGGGAATGTGGGTCTCAGCGCTTCGGATCCCAATTTTCAGGCGATTCTTCTGAGTTCCGTGGACACCTGCCTCAATGTAGGGGGCGGGTCGGTTCCTCACCGGGTGGTGAATGTGGAAGCGGTGGCTGAGCCTTGCCTCAACCGAATTTTGTTAGGTTGGCGGGAATACGAAGGTTGGGACGATTTGTTGTACTACTTAGTCTATCGACAAGATCCAGGACAGGGTTATGTTTTGAGAGATACCGTTTTGGGTTCTTCGTATTCGGATATCGACCCCACCTTGACCTTGGGCAATGTTTATCGCTACTTGGTGGTGGCCTGCAATGCCCGCGGTTTCCGCTCGCATTCCAACCTAGATACGGCCTTGTACGATATACCTGAGCCCGTTTTCTCCTATATTGAATCAGCTTCGGTGGATTCGATCTCGTTTAATTCGGTTTGGGTTCGCTTTAATATTCCCGAAAATGCTTCCATCGGTAAATTGGAGCTGATGCGCAAAGACGGTCCGGATGCTTCCTTCCGTTTGATTGATACCATGGGCAATCCCAGTTTCTTGACAGGAGCGGTGGGCACGTATCGTTCGTACCTCTACAACGATACCTCGGCCCGTACCCCTGACAAAGTCCAATACACCTACCGAGTGATTGTTTACGACGCTTGTTATTTGTTATCGGATACATCCCAGGATTTCACTTGTTTGTTTCTGGTTCCCGGTGATCGCGCCAACTACCTGAACCTTTTGAAATGGAATTCCTTTGATTCGTTGTTATCGTTCAACGGGAAGGTGGATAGTTTTATCGTCTATCGCAATGCGAGCGGTAGTGCAACGCCTTTCTTTGGTCTGCCCCGCAAGGAGCCGGGGGGCCTTCCTCCTTGGAAGCCATTCCACGAATACGGGGATCCGGTGGATAATATTCCAAGCTCGGATGGTTTGTTTGATTATTACATCGTGGCGGTTGAGAAAGACAACCAGTGGGAATTCAAGGGCCGTGCCATTTCCAACAAAATCACCATCCGTCAGGAACCCCGCGCCTTTTTCCCGACCGCCGTTTTGGGTGGATCAACGGGTGGCAATGGAGAATTTAAGCCCTCCTTTAATTACCGAATTTCCGGGGATAGTTTGTACTATTTCAAAATCATGAGCCGTTGGGGCAAAGTGATTCTTGAAACGAGGAATGTGGACTTGGGCTGGAAAGGTTATGTTGGTGAAATTCAGGATGAATCCGCCGAAAAAGCACTGCAGGACACCTATATCTACGAGCTGCGTTTCACCGGTGCGGATGGCAAAACCTACAACTTTAAGGGCAATTTAACCTTGCTCTGGAAGGATTGAGGCGACCTCTTTTAGTTGGTTGTACCAGGAGCTCCCGTATTTGCGCTCCAGGGCCACCCGAAGGAATTCATACATGCGGATGCCTCCGTTGTTACGGGTATCGCATGCGGGTTGACAAATATCC
>RFPG01000371.1 GCA_009926245.1 Sphingobacteriia bacterium
CGCCCACCTGGGGCATCTAATCGAAGTCATTAGCTCGGCCATCGAAACAGGCAAAAAGATCCGCATCATCGCCTACGCATCGGCGCATAGCCAAACCATCGAAGACCGAATCGTGGAGCCCGTTTGCTTTACGGAACAATACCGCAGCCTATCGGCCTTTGAGGTATCCAGCATGAGTAACAAGTACTTTAACATCGAACGAATGGGCGATGTCGAAATCTTGAATCAAAACATCGAACACAAGGAACAACACCGGTATTTCAAACCCGATGTTTTTGGGTTCCAGGGACAGGAACCCGTCAAAGCGGTGGATATGGAATTGAGCCTGCGCGGTATGCTCCTCCTGCGGGAACAATACCCCGCCGCTGCAGCCCTCCTCACCATGTTGGAAGGGACCTCCGAAGGCGTACCGACCTACCATTTCAAGGCCAAGGTCCAGGACTACCGGGCACCGGCCGCCTTTGCATTGCGCCTCCCCGGCGAAGTCCGTCCCCTGGGCTCCGAAGAGTTCCTCAGCTACCTGCAGAACCTCAGCAAGGAGGTGTCGTAAAAAAGAAAATTAATTCGCGGACCGGGTGTGGTGTTGTTTGCAATGCCGATCGTAGGTATAGATATAGGACCCCTTTTGGACATTGAAATAATTTCCGGCAGCGCTCCGAAAACGATCCGATGACCCCATCGGCATCGAGGCGATCTGACGAGATCGTTCATCGTAGGTATAAAGGTAGGAACCTCTACGCACCACAAAAAGGTGGACGACAACCCCAAAAACTCATCATTACTTCCAATCGGCATGGAAGAAACTTGGCGGTTCTGGTCCCCAATAACATACAAATAGGAACCCTTCTGTTGCACATCCAGGATTTGGGCTTCGGTGATGCCAACCCAAAGCGATAGGAATAAAGTCAGGAGCGAGCCTCCCAGGAGGGGTTTGAGGAGGTGAGTATGAACCATTTTACAATTTAATATTTCAAGTACCCATTAAAGGACTTACCCTTTGAGAGTCTATCCATGCAGTAATTCCCGAACAAAAACGAACAAGATTAGCTTCCAACATAGACGCAGAAGATTCTAAAAGCAATTCTCCTTCTTTAATTTCAAGTGGCAAATCTGTATTTAAGTTCACAATAGAAGGTATATTTTCACTTTCATAACTTAGATGCAAAAGGGTGTGCCCTCGATCTGTAATTAGAAAATTTCCCTTGTCATTTCCCATTATATAAACCAGATAGGGGTCT
>RFPG01000372.1 GCA_009926245.1 Sphingobacteriia bacterium
CTACGGGTCTATCGGCGTTTGGGGCTCAGTTGAGGGGAGAATTGCCGGATACATCAACGGGTGGTTTGGCGGTATCGTCCAGGGGATTTCGCTGGTCAACGGCGTCCGGTTTCGCTCCCGCAGCTGGGCAGGATTTGGCATCGCAGGCCTCGGCGGGAACGGGGTATTCAGCCCAGGTGACGGGCTTGTCGCCCTCCACCAATTATTATTACCGAGCCTACGCGGTGAATGCCTTGGGTACGGGTTATGGCCAAGAGCTTAGCTTCTCAACAGGCAACCAACCTTTGGCGACGGTGCAAACGCAGGCGGCCTCGTCGATTACCCAAACGCAGGCCTTGGTTTCCGGTGCGGTTACGGCGGATGCGGGTTCGGCTGTCAGCGAAAGAGGCTTTTGTTTCAGCACCCAAAACAACCCATTAATCACGAGCGATACCATCAGGGCAGGATCAGGTCTGGGCACCTTCAACGGTACACTGCGCAACCTCACCCCGAACACCACCTATTATTTCCGCTCCTACGCGGTCAATGGTGGGGGAGTGGCTTATGGCTTGGTGCTGAGCTTGCAAACCCCCGCCTTGGCGTTGGCGTCGATCCAAACGAATCCGATTTATGGTATATCGAATGCCTCGGCTTACAGCGGTGGCACGATTGGTTCGGACGGGGGCTCGAATGTATTGCAACGGGGTGTGGTCTTCGACACGGTTGCAGGTCCTACGTTAACGAGCAACCAAACCAACGATGGCACAGGTGCCGGGTCTTATACTTCGTTGATGACGGGCCTTGCTCCCTCGACCACCTATTACGTGAGGGCCTATGCCAACAACGCCTTGGGGACGGCCTACGGAAATGAACTTAGTTTCAATACCACTGCCCAGGCGAGTGGGCCGGTGACACCGCCCCTCGTCGGCACCCTAGCGGTGGTTAAAACCGATTCCAACCACATCATGGGGGGCTTGATTACGGGTGATGGCAACAGCACGATTACAGCACAGGGTATCTGTTGGAACCGTGCGGGCAACCCCACTGTGTCGGATTCGTTGCTTTATTTCACGCCTACGGGAACAGGTACCTACAACCTGTTGGTTGACCTGCCTCAGGGCTGCAACGAGACCTTCTATGTGCGTGCTTTCGCACAAAATTCGGCTGGTATGAGTTACGGCCAAGAGGTGAGCACAACCAACGGCTTTGTGCCCAAAATTGGTAATTCACAGTTAACCCAAATTGGAGCAA
>RFPG01000373.1 GCA_009926245.1 Sphingobacteriia bacterium
CCTACGGCCATGCCCAAGGGGAATGCGCACCTCTGCCCGGTCTTAGCCCGGATTGGGTCGATGAAGCCCATTGGAACCAAGTCCTCCACCAGGCCGTTCTTCGTTTCAACGAAGTGGCCGCCGACTGCGGCGATACCAACTCCTTGGTGCAAGCCATGGACAAGGAATTGGATTCCTACCGACGCCATCATCCCTCCTTGGTTTTTGGTTTTGAATCGTTGTTAAAACAACTATCAAACAAAGCCGAACCGAAGGGCGAAACTTCCGCAACCTTGCCCGTGAACGGTTTGGTTTGGATGAACGAAATCGAAACGATGCGGACCGAGGCCCACCAAAAAGTCCAAGCAGGCTATTCCTGCATCAAGCTCAAAATTGGCGCCTTGGACTGGTTGGCGGAATTGGATTTGTTGCAGGAATTGCGGGAAGCCTACCCCAGCGAGCGTCTCCAAATCCGTGTGGATGCCAACGGAGCCCTGGACCCGGACACCGCAACCATGCGCATGGAGGCCTTGCAAAAACTGGGGGTGCATAGCATTGAACAGCCCTTGGCGGTTCGCTACGACGCCTTGTTGCCCCAAATTTGTCAAAACGGGACCCTACCGGTAGCGCTGGATGAATCCCTGCTGGTTCGTTACCCCGACGAAAGCAGCCGAGACTGGCTGGCCCAAAGCGGGGTGGCTTTTTTGGTCCTCAAGCCAGGTCTTCTGGGCGGATTTCGAGTGGCCGAATCTTGGATCCAAACAGCGGAATCCTTGGGCCTGGGCTGGTGGATCACCTCGGCGCTGGAATCCAATATCGGACTGCAAGCCTTGGCCCTTTGGACCTTGGATCAGACCCGTCGCTCCCAAAATCCGCTAGCCCAAGGGCTGGGAACGGGTTCCTTGTTCACCAACAATTTTCCTTCAACCTTGCACGTTCAAAGCGGCATCCTGTCTTGGGGCTCTCTTTCCTAACATGCTTTACCTCCTCCCTGAATTACCCGCTGCGGCCCAAGCCTTCTTGGCGGATTGGGAGGATAAGGACCGGAACGTCTTTGAATTTCAAACATCCGGAACCACCGGACCTGCACGGATTTGCCAACTTAGCCGCCAACAAATTCTACATGCTGCGGCGTCCAGCCAGGCCACCTTGGGCTGGGCGGCCGGTCAAAGCGTGGGATTGGTTCTCCCTGCCACCGGCATGGGCGGTCGGATGAGCCTGGTCCGGGCCTCGGTTTACGGCATGCACCTC
>RFPG01000374.1 GCA_009926245.1 Sphingobacteriia bacterium
CGTGGGGCCTAAAGGTTCAGGAAGAGAACATTCAAGAAGTCCTATGGGAATATACCTTGGTTGATTCGTTGGGATTCTCCCTGCCTTCTCAACGCGAAAACGATTCGGCCGTTCAAGTTTTTAGGTTTGTGAGCGCGGATCAGGCCATGCGAAGCCGGCGTTGGTCGGCCTATGTTCAAGACCAAATCCGATTGGATGAAAAGGGCCGATGGCGCTTGAATCTGGGTCTGCGGGTGCAGTCTTGGTCCTGGAACCGTGAAACGGTTTGGAGTCCTCGAATCAACCTCTCTTGGAAGCCTTCTTGGGTCAAGGATTGGGCTTTTCGATTGGCCGTGGGTCGCTATGCGCAGCCGGCCTTTTACCGGGATGCCCGTTTTCCGGACGGTCGTATCAACCCGCAGGTCTTGGCGCAGCGAGCCACGCACGTTGTTTTGACGGCCGATCACCGCTTCAAAGCCTGGGATCGACCTTTTCAATGGGTAATGGAGGCCTATTACAAGGATCTGCGACGGCTCATTCCCTACGAAATTGACAATATCCGGGTGCGGTACTTGGCCGAAACCCCTGTCAACGGGTACGCGGCCGGCGTGGACCTGCGTGTCCACGGGGAATTTGTTTCGTCAATGCAATCCTGGGCGACCCTGTCCTGGATGAAAACCAGCGAGCGCAATCCCGAAGTGGGCTGGATACCGCGGCCTACCGATCAGCGCGTTCAATTGGCCTTGATGTTTCAGGATTACCTGCCAACCTATCCAGATTACAAAGTGAACCTGAACCTGGTTTTTGGATCGCGCTTGCCCTACGGCCCTCCGGACAATGCTCGGCTCCGGGATACCTTGCGGATGCCTTCTTATCGCCGGGTGGATATAGGATTTAGCCGAATTTTGTGGGGTGGAACCGCCCAAAAGCCTGTAATGGGGGGGCGAGTGGCCCGTGCCTTTCGAGCGGCCTGGCTTAATCTGGAGGTCTTTAACCTCTTGCAGGTCAACAACACCGTATCCTATACCTGGCTTTACGATACCCAAGGGTATCAACAAAACGTCCCCAATTATCTGAGCGGCCGGGTTTTGAACCTGCGATTGGTGATGGAGTGGTAAAATCCCTGCTTGGTGCTATATTTGCACTCCTTTGGCCAAAATCGGTTCTTCATCATCCAACCGACCTGTGCCGGGGATTGGTTCTTTTTCTTCTGAAATTGCGGGAATAGCTCAGTTGGTAGAGCACGACCTT
>RFPG01000375.1 GCA_009926245.1 Sphingobacteriia bacterium
TGCGTTTTGCTTCACGGTGAGTGTGAGTGTAATGACGGAGTCACAACCATTGGCAGCGGTTACGGTGCGGTTGTAGGTACCGGCAGCGGTGAGGTTCTGTGAACCGAAGGCATAGGTCTGCCCTTGACAGATCGAAGCGCTGATGGCGGATGTTCTGTTGGGGCGAACGGTGAGTGTAAGTGTAATGACGGAGTCACAACCATTGGCCGCGGTCACAGTACGGTTGTAGGTACCGGCAGCGGTGAGGTTCTGGGAACCGAAGGCGTAGGTCTGCCCTTGACAAATCGAAGCGCTGATGGCTGCAGTCGAAGGGTTGTTAACGGTGACCGTTGTTGCGGCTGATGTCGCGGAACAAGTGGGGCTGTTGTTAACGACTACGGAGTAGGCACCGGCGGTGGTAGCCGTGTAAGATGCGTTGGTAGCACCGGCAATGTTGTTGCCGTTGTTACGCCACTGGTAGGTCAGGCCTGTGCCGGTATTGGCGTTGAGGACAACCGAGCCACCTTGACAGAAAGTGGTGTTACCGACTGCGGTAATACTAGCAATAGGAGGTGTGCAGCAACCCGATGCCAAGGAAACTGTTCCGTTGGTCCAGGTGGTGTTGGGGATGACATCGGCAAATTCGTCGGCGTATTCACAATTGCCGGGTGTTGCCAAATCCCATTCAAGGTTGTGGGTACCTGCGGCAAGAATTCTGAAGCGAACATTGAACATGAGTCCGTTGAAGGCAACAGGTGTCAGGTTGAACCAAGCAGCACGGAACTGAGAAGCTCCACTAAAGACACCGCAGTTTGAAAGGAATCCGGTAGCGATGTTGGAGTTCAAGGAGGTTACCGAGGAGATACACTGCAGTTTGGTAGGATCGTAACCGATGGCCATGGAAATGGCGGCGGTGCTGATACCGGAGGCCATGTTAATGGTGACAGGCACGGATACGGTATCACCGATACAACCGGTGACAGCTCCAATGCTGGTGGCGATGTTGGGACCGGCAGGAACTACGGTCAGTGTTACGATGGAGTCACAACCATTGGCAGCGGCGCCTACACAGATTTTGGTGTAGGTACCTGGTGTGGTATAAGTCTGACCGCAAACGGTGGCAGGTGCTGTAAGGGTTACGGAAGCCGTTGCGTTTTGCTTCACGGTGAGTGTGAGTGTAATGACGGAGTCACAACCATTGGCAGCGGTTACGGTGCGGTTGTAGGTACCGGCAGCGGTGAGGTTCTG
>RFPG01000376.1 GCA_009926245.1 Sphingobacteriia bacterium
GGAGGCTATTTTTTTGTCCAAGGAACGAACCCCGGATTCACGGGTATAGGCCTCGATCAGGTGACGAATCATGGGGATGGGTATGCGAAGATCGTTGCGGTCCAAACCGTGGGCCTCGAGCTGCTTGGGGATCAAATACTTGCGCGCAATTTCAGTTTTCTCTTCCAGGGTGTAGCCGTTGATTTCCACAATTTCCATCCGGTCCAAAAGGGCCGGCTGTATGCTGGCCAGGCTGTTGGCGGTCGCAATAAAGAGAACCTTGCTGAGATCGTAATCCAATTCCAGGTAGTGGTCAAAAAAGGCATTGTTCTGCTCCGGGTCCAAGACCTCCAGCAGAGCCGACGAAACATCGCCACGAAAATCCTGTCCGACCTTGTCGATTTCATCCAAGACCATGACGGGGTTGGAGCACCCCGCTTTTTTGATGCTCTGGATAATACGACCCGGCATGGCACCAATATAGGTTCGGCGGTGACCGCGGATGGTGGCCTCGTCATGGACACCGCCTAGACTCATGCGGACATATTCCCGCCCCAGGGCCCTGGCAATGCTCTTGCCCAAGGAAGTTTTGCCAACCCCCGGAGGTCCGACCAAAAGCAGAATGGGAGCCTTCATATTGGACTTGAGTTTGAGGACCGCCAGGTATTCCAGAATGCGGTCCTTGATTTTTTCGAGTCCGTAATGATCCGTGTCCAGGATTTTCTGAGCTCTTTTGAGATCAAAGCGGTCTTTGGTCACCGTGTCCCAAGGCAATTCCAGCAAAAGTTCGACGTAGTTCAAAACCACGCTGTAATCCGCCGCGGCGGGATTCATTCGTAACAATTTATCGACCTCTTTGTCAAAATGCTTGCGGGTGGCCTCGTTCCATTTCTTGGACTTGGCTCGCTCTTTGAGGTTTTGGACTTCCAAGTCCGGGGTCGCCCCGCCCAGCTCCTCCTGGATGGTTTTGAGTTGCTGATGCAAAAAATATTCGCGCTGTTGTTTGTCCAAATCGGTTTTGACTTTGGACTGGATTTGATTCTTGAGTTCCAAGAGTTGAAGCTCTTTGTTCAAATATTCCAAAACCTTGGTCGAACGTTCGTGCAGATCGTGTATTTCCAGCAGGGTTTGTTTTTCACCTACTTCAATATTCAAGTTGCTGGCAATAAAATTGACCAGAAAAGCCGGGCTTTCAATGTTACGAAGAGCCAGCGCTGCTTCGCTCGGAATATTGGGGGAGAGCTGGA
>RFPG01000377.1 GCA_009926245.1 Sphingobacteriia bacterium
GAAGCCAAATTAACAGCGGCCATGGCCTTGGAGGCATCCGAAGCCCAGGGATCCACCGCTGGAGCCAAGGCTCCGTTCTGGCCCTCTACAATCATGGATGCGATGCCACCTGCCGCAAAACCAACCACCGGTGTTCCTACCGCAAAACTTTCCAAAACAGTGTTTGGGAAATTTTCTTGCAAGGATGGAATAACAAATAAATCAGCCCTGGCATAGGCTTCCTGCATCGACTTAGAGCCCAACAAACCCAACCAAGTCACTTGATGCCCCCCCGCTTCCAGAGCCTGCACCCGTGACCTTGCCGGCTCCGTGACCTTGCCGGCCACTTCTACATCACAGGGCATGCCCTCCCGACCCAGGCGCTCCAAAGCCATCATCAACAAATCCCAACCTTTTCGGGAATCGGAGGGATTCACCGCCGCAAAAAACAACCGAGGCCTGGAATGCCCGCTGGTTACCAAGCGGGGTTGCAGGCCTTGGCCATCCACCGCTGGGTCGAAGGGATTGGGAATGCAGCGCACCCAGGCTCCGCTTCCTCGAACAATACCGGATTTAGCGGCCAGGCCAGCGAGCCATTCACTTGGGGCCACCAGCGCCAAACGGTCTCCAGCTTGCGCAGCCCACTGTTGACGCTCCAAAAACTGTCGTCGAGAGCGATCGCCAGGGCCGCTTCGTCTTAACTGAGGGCACGATCCACAGGCCAACTCAAAGGCGGTACATGCACCGGAATAATGACAACCCCCCGTAAACGCCCATTGATCGTGCATATGCCATAACACAGGCTTTCCCAAATCTAACAAACCCCGCAAATCGGAGGACCCCAAAAAACCGTGATTGATCCAATGCAAAACAACGGCATCCGCCTCCTTCAAAGCCGGGTGCTGCATCCGCGCTGGGTCCCCGGCCGGCCAAGGGTTCCCGCTAAACATCGCCCCGGGGGTCCAAACAAAATATTGCTGAAGCTTGTACAACAGGTGCTTACGCAGGGTATACCCCCGTTGCACCCACCGACCTAGGAATCCGTCCGGCCACCAAGTCTCTGGGCTCAAAACGGTCACCTGGTGTCCGGCTTGACGAAGAGTCCTGGCTTGACGCATACAGGCAATCGCCGCGCCACCGGATGTTTGAGAGCTCGTTAGCAGAACCAGTTTTAGCGACTTGGGGTTTTGCATTCGAATCAAATAGTGCCCACGTTCTTTGTGGCCTTGGCCAAAAAAAC
>RFPG01000378.1 GCA_009926245.1 Sphingobacteriia bacterium
GCTCAGGGTGGTGAGAACGCCCATCAGGACCAAGATCGAAAAGAGTTCGGTGCTGATCATTCCGTTTTTGTAGGCAATGTTGGCGATGACCAATTCCATGATACCGCGGGCGTTGAGGCCAATGCCCAGGGTCAGGGAGGCGCGGTGTCGAAGGCCCGCGAGGCGGCCTCCCAGGTAGCCCCCGGCGATTTTGGAAGCATACGATGCCAGGAGGATGGCTCCCATCAGACCCAGGTTGTGGATGGAGCCGATATTAAATTCCAGGCCGATGCCTGCAAAAAAGATAGGCGCCAAAAAACCCATGGCCATGTTGCTGGTGGTTTTTTCGATAACGCGCAGGTTGTCTTTGCCGATCAGAGATTCGCTAATCAGGAGGGCCGCAAAGAAGGCACCCACAATAAAGTGCAGGCCCAGGATTTCGGTAAAGGTGGCAAAGAGGAGTACAAAGGCAAAGAACAAAGCGTGCAGTGGTTCTTTGCCCCGCAGCAGGGCGACCAAGCGGTCCAGGGATTCTTGGATATAATCGCCTTTGCGCAGAATGCGTCGAATAACAAAATACACCAGGGTGAGGATGCCTCCAAACAAAGCCAGTTTGAAGACCGAGATGGCTCCAGCGGTGAGAACCAGGTTCATAGACATGTCGGTGCCTTTGAGGCTGAGCAGAACGCCCAGGATGGAAAGGGCCAGGACATCGTCAAAAATGGCGACCGAAATAATTTGTTGGCCGACGACGGTGTTGATCTTGCGCAGGTCCATGAGGATACGAATGCTCACGGGGAGGGCGGTGATGGCCACGCAGAGACCAATAAAGAGGGTAGAGGGGAGGTCTTGGCCAAATCCCATGCCCACGGCGATGCCGCTGAGGATGGGAATGGTAAAGGCCGTAATCGATATAATAATGTTACGGCCCTTGAGGGATCGGAGGATATCGTCGATGTTGATTTCGAGTCCGGCCCGTATCACCAGCAAGAAAATACCCAGTTCCGAAATGACTTTGATTTCTTCGGTGCGATGTATCAGGTTCAGCAGGCTGGGACCCAAGAGGATGCCGGCCAGGATTTCGCCGATCATGGCGGGTTGGCGGAATCGTTCCAGCACTTCGCCCAATAGGCGGGCGGCGACCAACAGGATGAGCAGGTTGGTAAAGAAGGGCAATTCGTGGAAGGTCTCCATTTGTCCTCTAAATTAGCAAAATCGTATG
>RFPG01000379.1 GCA_009926245.1 Sphingobacteriia bacterium
CCGAAAGGCTCCCGTTTTTGAGGGGGGGCACCCCCCCATCCGCCATCAATGGTATATTGGTTGGTAGCCCCCACAAAGTCGGCGTATTTCGTGAGGTCTTCCGGCCAAAGGCCCCAATGGATCGAGGCAGGGTATCCGCAAAAGCATGGGCTGGACGGTGGCAGGATGCACAGGAAACCTTTCCATCCGCTGAAAAGCGCCCATCCTCAAACAAGACTTGACCCAGACGTAATCTTTCGTGGTCGTTTAGGTTCGGAGACTCGCAGCCAAACCAACTACCGACCAAGCCAAGGAAGGCAACGAACCTAAGGCGCAACAAAATGTGGATTGAGGGCCAGGGTGGTATCGGTCAGTGTATGCAAAAAAGCGACCAGATCGGCCTTGTCCTGCGCACTGAGACGAAGGCCCCCGTTCTGGACCCGCAAATTGGGATTAAGCGTTGAACTTGATCGAATCCCGCTGTTGTAATGCTCTACAACGTCTTCCAGGGTCGCAAAGCGTCCATCGTGCATGTAGGGCGCGGTCAGTCCTACGTTCCGCAACGAGGGTGTTTTGAATTTACCGCGGTCCGAGGCCAACCCACTTACGATTTGAAATCCGGGTTTGAGTACGGAGTCCAACCCGTTGTTTTCAAAGGTCCGGGTGGTAAACAGCCCACCGCCATGGCAATGAAAACAGTCTGCTCCTACCGGTCTTCCCGAACCAGGGGCCGAATACTCCCGCATAAAAAGGTCCAAACCCCGTTGCTCAGAAGGGGTCAGGGAAACAAGTCCCATCCGGGATAAATCAAAACGAGAACGATGCGATGTAAGGCTCAAAAGGTACTGTTCCAACGCCCATTGAAGCCTTTGAATGGTGATGGATTCATCGCCAAATGCTTTTCCAAAAGCCGTCCGATACCCCGCATCTCCGCTTAGACGACCCAAGGCCTGTCCCAGGGACAAATGCATTTCGACAGGGTCTTGGATGGGTTGCAATACCTGATCACGAAGGTTGGGAGAACGACCATCCCAAAAGAAGCGATTAGCCCATAACAAATTAAAAAGAGGCATAGCATTCATCGTCCCCAAGGCTCCACCGACCCCTTGGCTGTAAACCACGGTATCGGAAAAGGCACGGTCCGGATGATGGCAAGAGGCGCAGGATATGGAATAATCCAAGCTGAGGCTCTTGTCAAAAAACAAACGCTTCCCCAACGCAA
>RFPG01000380.1 GCA_009926245.1 Sphingobacteriia bacterium
TCTTTGCGGCTCTGCATTTCCCGGTTTTTCATGTCGGTGTAGGATCGCACCGTTTGGATTTGGCGAAGGGCCTCCTGCGATAATTCGGGGTCGTTCCAAGTCGAAGGCGGAATCCCTTCGGTCAACACTGAATCAAAGACAGGATCGGATTGGGGTCGGCCAAAGTGATATTGCCCCAGTATCAAGGCATTGAGGACCGAATCACGGCTGGCATTGTCGCGACGCAGGGAATCAATGGCCAATCGTAACTGCCTGGAATTGAGCATGGAATAATAATCTTTGAAGAGACTTTCGTCGCTGCGCCGAAGTTTGAGTTGGCTGAGGTCCAAATGAATCTCTTGCTTTTTGAAACGAATTCTGGATTCACCATCGCTTAGGTTGGCTTTGCCCGATGGGGTACGATCCGCGTAGGTGAAGCCGTTGCGGAGTTCGATGGTCAAAAAACGCTGGTCCGGGCTGTGAATCAACCGGCCTTGTTTGGCGTAGGTGACCTGGGGGTAGGATCCCGAAATCGTCCGGTCGTAGATCCAAATACCAAGAAGGGTCTGCGGATCCTTGCCTTTGCGACGGACCATCAGGGAATAGCCTTCGATGTCCTGGTAAAAAACGCCGGGCTTGATGGCAAGGGATGGCTTTTTTTGTTGAACATCGTACAGGAGCGAACCAAATTTGAGCCGCGAGGAGGGGAGCAGGGTATCCGAGAAATAAAAGGCCAGCATCGAAATCCCTACAACCACGACCAACAGTGGACGCAAAAAACGCATGAACGAAATCCCCGATGCTTTGATGGCCGTCAATTCCCCGTTTTCCGCCAGGTTACCCAGCGTCATGATGGAAGCCAAAAGAAGGGCCAGGGGCAGTGCCATCGGCACAAAACTGGCCGAGGCGTAAAAGATGAGCTCAGCGATGATCCACCATTCCAAGCCTTTGCCCACCAAGTCATCGATGTAAAGCCACAAGAATTGCATCACCAGGATGAACTGCACAATCAAAAAAGTCGCTACCAAGGGCAGGGCAAAGGCCCTGATGAGCATGCTGGATAAACGATTCATGGGGGGGTTCATCGCGCCGTAGCGCTCTTTGCCCAAAAATCGTCCTAAAACCACCGGAATCAAAACGAAGCGTGTCCTGATGTGTTGATTGATCATGGGATTTTATCAGCTTTACGAAAAACAATGGTTGCCGGCCTCCCCGGAAACC
>RFPG01000039.1 GCA_009926245.1 Sphingobacteriia bacterium
GGTTTCGGAGCCTTCATTCCCAAAGACCAGGGCCCGTAACAGGCCTTTGCCCCGGGTGGCTTGAAGAACCGGAAAGGCGGTCACCAATTCCATCAAACCGCGGTGGAGCTGTTCGCCGCGAATGGCTGCATGGTGGGCCAGGTCTTCGTCCAAGATAATTTGAACCGCCTCCATGGCCACAGCGCAAGCCAATGGATTGCCGCCAAAGGTGGAACCGTGCTGACCGGGCCGAATGCGTAGCATGACTTCGTCCGAACCCAAGACGGCCGAAACAGGTAACATGCCTCCGCCCAATGCTTTGGCCAGAACCAACAAGTCAGGGCGCACGCCTTCGTGATCGCAGGCCAAGAGGGCGCCGGTACGTCCCAGGCCGGTTTGGATTTCGTCGG
Organism: Sphingobacteriia bacterium; assembly: GCA_009926245.1. Classification (GTDB taxonomy): domain Bacteria; phylum Bacteroidota; class Bacteroidia; order UBA7662; family UBA7662; genus SYHX01. Next base: position 390 of record RFPG01000039.1, read on the forward strand.
CGATCATGAGAACCTGGTAGCGGGTGCAGAGTTCCCGTACCCCTTGAAGGTAACCAGGGTCGGGTAGGACAACGCCGGCTTCTCCCTGAATGGGCTCGACCATAAAGGCCGCAACACGGGGGTTTTGCAAGGCTTCTTCAAGGGCTTGCAAATCGTTGTAAGGAACTTGGCGCATACCGGGGACAAAGGGGCCAAAACCACCACGGGATTCGGGGTCGGAGCTGGCCGAAATCGCTCCCAAGGATCGACCCCAAAAATTCCCTTCCGGGAAGATGACCTCGGCACGGTCGGCCTCCACGCCTTTGACTTCGTAGGCCCAGCGTCTGGCCAATTTGACCGAAGTCTCAGCCGCCTCCACCCCCGTGTTCATGGGCAGCAAGCGATCGTAGCCAAAAATCCGGCACATGGTTTCGCAATACAGCCCCAATTTGTCATTATAGAAAGCCCTGGATGTTAGTGTTAAAGTGCTTGCTTGTTCTGTAATCACTTTAACCAATCGGGGGTGGGTATGGCCTTGGTTCACGGCCGAATAGGCCGACAAAAAATCCAGGTATTCCCGGCCTTCCGGGTCCCAGACGCTGCAACCATGGGCCCGACTAATGACCACCGGAATCGGATGGTAATTCTGGGCACCGAAGGTTTGTTCCAGGTGCAGGGCCTGTGCAGTGGTCATGGGGTTGTTGGGCATGGTGAATTGGGCTAAAAAGGGCTGAAAAACGCTCCAAAGAACCTATCTTTGCAGTCCCTTGATCGCAAGGGCTTTTTTTGATGGTTTTTAGGGACTCTCTGGATCAGCGTATCAGGAAGTCGTCGCCCCAAAAGTAGCCTCCAAAGTCAAGGACACCAAAAAACCTCCCCATGTCCAAGGTCTGTGATTTAACCGGAAAGCGTGCCATCAAAGGCAACCATGTTTCCCACTCCAACGTCAAAACCAAGCGTCGGTTCAATCCGAATTTGCAACTCAAGAAGTTTTACATTCCTGAAACCGGGGAGTGGATTACCCTCAAGGTATCCACTTCGGCCATCCGCACCATTGCCAAAAACGGCATGGGCAAGGTCATTCATGATTTTCTGTCCAAAGGCCGTATCTAAGCCTGAAGCGCAACACCAACTGAACGTTTAACGATCCAATCCCCCCAGTCATGGCCAAAAAAGGTAATCGCATTCAGGTCATTTTGGAATGCACCGAGCACAAAACCAGCGGTATGCCCGGCATGTCCCGCTACATCACCACCAAGAACAAAAAGAACACACCCGATCGGATGGAAAGAAGGAAGTACAATCCGGTTCTCAAAAAGGTGACCGTTCACAAAGAAATTAAATAAGATACTCGGCATTGCTTTTGCTCCGCGTTAAACCCCAAAACATCGAATCATGGCCAAGAAAGTAGTAGCAACCCTGAAAAAAGAAGCCAGCGAACAAGAAAAAATCGTGAAGGTGATCCGTGCGCGCCGTTCCGAAAAAACCGGTGCCTATACCTTCCGCGAAGAGTTTGTAACTGCCGATAAGGTCAAGGATTATTTTTCTCGCTAATCGTCGCATCAAAAGTTGAAAAGGCTTTCCGTTTGGAAAGCCTTTTTTGTTAATTATGGGATTTTTTGATTTTCTCAAGGGTCGCAAGGAGAAGGAAGCCTTGGTTCAGGGTCTGGAAAGGACCAAAGAAGGCTTTTTTTCAAAAATTGTACGGCTTGTCACGGGCAAAACCCGGATTGACGATGAATTGCTGGAAGAGCTGGAAGAAATACTTCTCTCGGCCGATGTGGGCGTTGCGACCACCGTACGCATTATGCAAGGCCTTCAAAGCGAAATCGACCGCCGCAAGGATTTGCGTCCAGACGATTTGCAGGGTCTTCTACGGGAACGGATGCTGGAATTGTTAGGGGAACCAGAAAAGAAGTGGAATAGCAGCGATGAAGCTTCCAATCCAACCCCTCGCGTTGTTCTGGTGGTGGGCGTCAACGGGGTTGGCAAAACCACCAGCATTGGAAAATTAGCATGGCGATTCAAACAAGCCGGTCAGCAAGTGGTGATGGGAGCTGCGGATACTTTCAGGGCGGCAGCGGTCGAACAATTGCTACTTTGGGGTGAACGCACCGGCGTTCGGGTTGTCCACCAGCAGAGCGGTTCGGACCCCGCATCGGTGGCCTTCGATACCCTGCGCTCGGCCATTGCGTCATCCGCTCAGGTTGTTCTGATTGATACGGCCGGACGTTTGCATAACAAAGGTCACTTGATGGCGGAGTTAACCAAGATTCGGACGGTTTTGAACAAGGCGATGGCTGGGGCTCCCCACGATGTTTGGTTGGTCTTGGATGCCTCGACCGGCCAAAACGCTTTGGAACAAGCCCGCCAATTCACGGCGGCCACCTCGGTTACCGGCTTGATACTTACCAAATTGGACGGAACTGCCAAGGGGGGGGTTGCCTTGGGTATTTGTTCTGAATTCGGCATACCCATTCGTTTTGTGGGCGTTGGCGAAGGCATGGATCACCTTCAAGTTTTTGATAAAGAGGCCTTTGTGGAAGCCTTGCTCGGTGGGCAGGCGTCTTCGGACCCCGCAAATCAGGCCTAACCCAACCCAAGACAGAATTCGTGAAAACCAAAGCCCATCGCCCCGCACCGGTACGACTTGTTACCTTGGGCTGTTCCAAGAACACGGTTGATTCGGAGCGTCTCGCCACCCAATTGGTTGGGGGGGAGGTCCAAGTCCTGGAAGAGGGTTCGAAGGATTCATCGCCGAATCAAACGGTGGTCATTAATACCTGCGGATTTATTGAAAACGCCAAGCAGGAATCCATCGACACGATTTTGCACTACGCCGAGGCACGTCAAGAAGGCCGCATCGGAAAACTGGTGGTCATGGGTTGCCTGTCCCATCGCTATCGGAACGAATTGGAAAAAGAAATCCCTGGGGTTGATGCCTGGTTTGGAACCATGGAATTGCCTTCGTTGGTTCGATCCTTGGGGGTGGATTACCGCAAAGAATTGTTAGGAGAGCGTCGAATTAGCACGCCATCCCATACGGCATTCCTCAAAATTGCAGAAGGTTGCGACCGTCCTTGTTCCTTTTGTGCGATTCCGCTCATGCGGGGTGGGCACCGGTCGGTGGCGGTTCCTGCCTTGTTACAAGAAGCCCAAAATCTGGTGGCAGGTGGGGTCCGTGAATTGGTTTTGATCGCGCAGGATTTGACCTGGTACGGCTTGGATTTGACCGGTCAACGGGAATTGGCCCATTTGTTGGACCGCCTCTCGGCCGAGTCCGGGGCCGCTTGGATACGTCTCCAATATGCTTACCCTGGGCAATTTCCTTTGGAAATTCTGCCTTTGATTCGGGAAAGGGACAACCTCTGTCTTTACCTGGACATGCCTCTGCAGCATGCCTCGGATAGTGTCCTCAAGCGGATGCGTCGCGGTATCTCGGCCAGGGCAACGAATCAATTGGTGCGCGATATCCGATCCGCCGTCCCCGGTATTCACTTAAGGACCACCATGATGGTCGGCTTCCCCGGCGAAACCGAGGAGGAATTTCAGGAGCTCTGTGATTTTGTTCAAGAACATCGTTTTGAGCGCCTGGGCGTTTTTATGTATTCGCACGAAGAAAATACGGCGGCCTATTTATTGGAAGACGATGTACCGGTGGAGACCAAACAGCAACGAGCCGATCATTTGATGGAATTGCAGCAGGGAATTTCACTTGAATTGAACCAGGCCAAGGTGGGACGTGAATTCACGGTCCTTTTGGATCGCTTGGAATCCACCCATTGGGTGGGGCGAACCGAATTTGATTCGCCGGAAGTGGATAACGAAGTTTTGATACCGGCCAAGGAGGCCCCGGGCGATTGGAAACCCGGCTGTATGGTAAAGGTCCGCGTGACCCGAGCCGAGGAATTTGACTTGGTAGCCTGTGCTGTCCCCGATCCATCAACAAGCCTTTGAGGCCGAGTCCTGGCTATCGGCCACCGCCCTTGCTTGGTTGAAAAACAAGGGGCTTAATCCGTTGTTGGGAACCCAAGAATTTCCCTACGATCGTCTCCAAAGCCAAGCGGCCCGACGTTTGAAATCGTATAGTTCAGAGCAAAGAACGGTTCTTTGGAAGGCTCTCGAAAAACAATACATCGCGTCCGGTATCGACCCTCGCAGCGCTGGGGTGGATTATTTGGCCGAAGAAAACTGCGTGGCGATTACCACGGCCCATCAACCCAATTGGTTGGGAGGGCCTTCGTATTGGTTGCACAAAATGTTGAGCACCTTGGCGTTGGCTCGTGCCATGCAGGCCGCCTGCCCTGAATACCGATGGGTGCCCATCTATTGGATGGGTTCCGAGGACCATGATCTTGAGGAACTGGGGGTCTGTGAGGTGAAGGGTCGGCGCTTGGAATGGCCTGGCCTTCGCGGGCCTTATGCTTTTGGACGCTTGGAGGTACCCAAGATGGAGGATACCCTGCAAGGGCTCCGGGAATTGCTTGGGGAGTCTCCTTATGCCGAACGTGTGATCGGTTTGGTGCGTGAGTCGTACCGGGAAGGGCTGACGGTTGCGATGGCAACCCGCCGACTGGCGCATGCCCTATTGGGTCGAGGGGGATGGTTGGAGGAGGTTCAACCATTGGAAACCCCTTTGCTGGTGGTGGACGGTGACGATGCATCCCTCAAAAAAACGATGAGTTCGGTTTGGGAGGATCAAGTAAGCCATCCTGGCTTGGCCGCCGCATTGGTTGAGCAGGCCCAAAAAGAATGGGAACAGCAGACGGGGTCCAGGATTGATTTTCATGTTAGGGAATACCCGTTTTTTGTATTGGACCAATCCACAAGAAGGAGACCCGAGACCGAGGCGGATTTGGAAAAGGCTCGCGCAGAACAATGGGCCCATTTTAGCCCGGGGGCGGCCCTCCGACCCTTGTACCAGGAAAGCGTTCTACCCAGCGTGGCTTGGTTGGGGGGTGGGGCCGAGCAGGGTTATTGGGCGTTGTTGCAACCCTTGTTTGCTCGATACGGCGTGGAGATGCCCTTGCGATTTTTGCGTCCTTCGCTCACCACCGTTTTGGAGTCAGATTGGCTGGGCTGGCTGACTTTGGGCTGGTCCGTGGAGGATTTGGGTCGAAACGCCCAAGCCTTGTTGGACGAATGGCTGAATCACCGAATGCAGGAACGAGCCCATCCCCTTCCGGATTGGTTGAGTCAGTCGGAAACCATCCAAAGCCGGGTCGAAGAATTCCTCAACCCACTTCGTCGCGCCTTGGTCGAAAACGATGCTTCGCTGGGGCCTGCGCTGGGCGCATCGGCCCATCGCATTCAGCAGGAATTGGAAAGGTTGGCCCAGATGGACCGCAAAAGTTTCCGAAAAAAGCATCGTCCCACCTTGGATGAAGCAGGAAAATTGCTGGAGCGAATGCGCCCCGGTGGTCAACCTGTTGAGCGCCGCGAGGGGATGTGGAATGTGTTAGCGGTTGGCGGCCCGTCCTTTTTGGGCGATGCCTTGGGGCTCCTTAATCCGGTGGAATTCGGTGCTTCAAGCGGGAATCCTTGGCATCGGACGGCGGTCCTCAGGTAGGAATCTGGCCCAAGGCCCTCGATTCAAAGTAATGTGTTACTGAGCGGAGGCCTTCAAGTTGCCTTGAACATGCACTTCGGCTTCCTTGGCGACTTTATCACGGACCAGGGCCGGTACTTTGATGCCGTATTCCGCAACGATGACCTTGAAATTGGTTTCCAAGTGGATTTGGCCGTTGTTGACATCCAAAAGCCCCGCCTCGTTGATATCGCGAGCAACGCCGTGGATTTCGAGGGTTCCAACAAATCGGATTTTTTGGGGGCCGGATTTTTGGAGCATCTGATCGTTCCAGCCCTGAATCGAGCCCTTGAAATTTGCATTCGGAAACCGATGCGACTCGAGGTAGTTCTCGTTGAAATGCTCTTGCATTAAAGCCTTTCGAAAGACAAAAGAGTTGACAGGAATACGGGCCTGTACTTGGCCGTTGGATGCATCCAGAACCGCGGTTACGGTATTGCTACGGGCTTGAACATCGTCTTTGATGATTCCATCAGCCACAAAATGAGCTGAACCGGTCCGGGTCATGTACTTGTTTTGAGCCAGTGCTTCGGTGCTGCTGATGCCCAAAAGAAGGAAGGCGCAGGCAAAGGTGGAAATCGAGGAATGGTTCATGAGTTCGATAGTATTGGTTTAAGGGAAATTGACGAGTACGCAGCGGTCCATGGAGGCACCGCCCGTCAAATCGTCGTAGCCGGTGCACAGGCCTTTGCATCGTATATTTTGTCCAACAGGTGGAAGAGGGTCGTGGCCCTTTTCGAGTTGGCACAGCACCGAAGCGCCGTTATGGGAACCGATATAAACAAAGAAAAGGGAATCCCCTTGGTTTTCGATGGACTCGCAACGACCCTCGATTTCCAGAATTCGATTGAGGTAAAGGGGTTGGGACTTAGCGTTGTTGGATTGAAATTCTTCCAGGAGCGTGTTGGCTTTGATTTTGAAATCAGGGTCTTTTTGGGCCAAGGATTCGGGGGCCTGGTTCCAACGAAAATATGCGTAGGTGAAGGCAATGGCCAAGAGAACGGCCGCAACCAAAATCAAGAGTGGACGATTTTTCATGGCTTAATTGTCGGTGCAGTGGTTGTTGCGGGCCCCTTGGGCGATCCAACGACGGAGGGTTTCTACCTGGGCCGAACTAAGTGGTGAACGGGGCGGAGGAGGCATGCGTTTCTCGGGGCGGGTTTCCACACAAACCTCGAAGAGGTCGCTGTTGTCTGGATCGCCGGCCCGGACTTCGGCTGTTTGAATGACGGCCCGGTAATGGTCCAATCGAACGCCTTCTGCTCGTGTGGAGGCATCGTGGCATCCACTAACAGCGCAATTACTGGCCAGAATGGGCAAGACATCCCGGACGAAATACGCGGAATCCGGAGAACAAGGGCTGCTGGTATAATCTGGATCCAGGTTGGGAGGAGCCAGGGATTCGTGTTGACATCCCGCAACCAAGAGCAAGAACCCCACGGAAACTGTTAAAAAGGACGTTGGGACGGGACGGTTGGCTTTCCAAAGAGACATTGAACAAATTTACCTCCGAATTGGGTTCGGAAGGTATCGTTGGGGTTGACCAAGATGGCGTGCGATCCACTGAATTCTGCCATGGAGGTGTTCTCCGAGGTTACGACGGGGCAACCCGAAAGCAGAGCTTCCGCTACGGGTAAACCAAAACCTTCGGCTATCGAGGGGTAGATCAGGGCCGTCGCTCCTTGGTACCAAGGACGTAGGCTCCCGTTGGGTTGGGCCATCCATCGGAGGTCCAAACCCCAGTCACGTCCCATTTGACGGCAAGCAACGGCCTCGGCACCGCCTCGGCCGATGATGACCAGGGGCAGGCGCTCCGAAGATGGTAGGGATTTCAAAGCTTTCAAGATGCCTCGCAGGTTTTTACGGGCTTCGATATTGCCCACATAGAGCCAGTAGGGTTCTTCCGGGATGGAGTGGTGGACCGTCGATTGGGCCCAAGGGTCTTGGTAATAATCCGGTGCACAAGGTTGGTAGATGACTTCGACGCGGTTTTGGATTTGCGGAAAATAATGGACCAAGCGATCGCGGGTTGTTTGGCTGATGGCCACCACTCGGTCGGCTTTGGCAAGACCGGATTGGGTTTTGAATCGGTAAATCTGACGATCCAACCAAGGATAGGTAAGTGGAAGGTCCATAAACAACAAGTCATGAACGGTTAGAATGGTTTGGACCCCGCTGCCCACCAGGTCCAAGGGAATTTCGTTGCTCAGCCCGTGATAAACCTGGACCCGGTCTCGTAGGACATGGCTGCGCATGCCCAAGGTACGATAAAGGTTGGCCCCCAATCGGCGGTCCAAGTGTAGATGCTGCGATGGGTGTTGGAAGTCGGCGATGCGAGGGTTGGTCTCTGCATCTTTACGACCAGGGGCATACAGGTGGTATTGATGCTCAGGGGATTGTGCAAGCAGATTGCCCAGCAAGGTCCTGGCATAATTGCCTAGACCTGAGGAATTGTACAGGGCCCTTTTGGCGTCAAATCCCAGGGATAGCAAACGCGATTATTTGCTGCGGGGCGCAGGAGGTGTTTTGCGATTCTCCCGAGCTTTTTTGGCTAAATCCTCCATCTTTTGCTGAAAGGAAGATTTTTTAAGAGGCTTCTTTTTGTTTTCCTCGATTTGTTTCAATAGTGCTTCTTCGTTAATCACAAAACGACGGACCAGCCATTGCTGGCCGAAGGAAACCATGTTGGCCAAAAAGTAGTAATAACTCAAGGCCGCCGAATACGAATTGAGGACTGGAATAAACATCAGCGGCATGACATAGCCCATGACCTTCATTTGACCGGTAACACCACTCATCTGGTTGGACAAGCGGGTGTACAACAAGGTGGATGCGGTCATCAGCAAAGTGAATAGGCTGACATGGGCTCCGTAGAAGGGGATATGAAAGGGCAAGTCCAAAATGGAATCGTAGGTGGACAAATCATCGGCCCACAAAAAGCCCTGCTGGCGTAATTCGATGGAAGCCGGAAAAAAATTAAAAAGCGCGATCAAAATGGGAAGCTGCAAAAGCATGGGCAAGCAGCCGCCCAGCGGATTGACGCCCGCTTTTTGGAATAGCTTCATTTGCTCGCTCTGCATGCGGGTTGGATCCTTTTCGAATTTGGCTTTGAGCTCGTCGATTTCCGGCTTGAGGACTTTCATTTTGGCCCCACTGACCAAGGATTTGTAGGTGAGCGGAAATAACAATACTTT
>RFPG01000381.1 GCA_009926245.1 Sphingobacteriia bacterium
GCGGACCGGGGGGAGTCCGTAATCGGCCAAGGCTTGGTCTACGCTGTATTCCTCGTAATACCCGTAACCTCTGGTATAAAAGAAAGTGTTATGAATCGACCAGCCCGAAGGGAGGCGGTGTTTGATGGAATATTGCCAATGGTCTTGTCGGTAGTTATCGGTTTGGTTGGGATAAAAGGCAGTTTGCCCAGAATCGTTTGTAAACATACCGGCGTAATTGAAGCGGGGGTTGTCTTTCCATTCGGCAGCTGATAATCCGTACCAGGCCTGTCCTGTTTTTTCGCGACCCGAAAGAACAGACCAGCGGTGTATGGTGTTACGGGTTTTGTAGGCCAGCGATGCGGCCAAAGAGGTCAGGTTGCTACCGGAACGTTCCACGTAGCCGTTGGAAAGGATGCGGGAGGCGCGGACCTGGGCAGACCAGGCCCCGGAGGGGGAGAGGGTGTTGGCGGTAAAGCTTTGAATTTGAGTGCCAAAGCTACCTCCGCCCACCCGCAGGCCTATTCCAGGGCTGTCCGTTTCGCTGTGGGTTTCGAGGTGAATGCTGGCTCCAAAGGCCGAGGATCCGTTGGTGCTACTGCCCAGCCCGCGCTGGATTTGGACGGAGCTGAGCGAAGAGGTCAAATCGGGCATGTTCACCCAGAACAAACCATGGGATTCGGCGTCGTTGACCGGAACTCCGTTGAGCGTCACATTGATGCGGGTCATATCGGAACCGCGGATTCGCAAATTGGTATAGCCGATGCCGGCGCCTGCATCGGAGGAGGCCAGGGTGGAGGGTTGAAATTGCAAAACATACGGCATGTCCTGACCGGTGTTTTGTTTGCGCAATTCGTCGGCATCCATCCTGGTGGAGGTAACCGGGGTTCCTGGCAGAACATGACCGGCCGTGACCACCACCTCTTCCCGCATCAAGATGGAGGGCTGCAGTTGCAAGACCCAGTTCCGAAGGGTATCCTGACCAAAATCGCTGTTGGCTCCCAAGGGAATGTCCAAGCGCAATGGTTGGTAGCCCACATAACGAACCAAGAGCTTTTGGGCTCCCAAGGGTCTTTCAAGGACAAATTCACCTTGTTTGTTGGTGGAAGTTCCCCTTGAGGTTCCCTCCCAAAGCAGGGTGGCACCGGCCAGGGATCGACCTTGGGGATCGACAACGCGGCCTTGTAGAGGGGTTGAAGGGGACGTTGAAAGGGACTTTG
>RFPG01000382.1 GCA_009926245.1 Sphingobacteriia bacterium
GTATAAAAGCCTTTCCAATCGATGCCGTGGATTTGGGGATCGTAGAATTTCTGCACCACTTGGCGATAGGTATGGTCCAGGATATACGCCCGTTCTGCTTCGGCATCCAGTTCCATTTCCCCGGCGATGACTATGGGCTCGCTCTTGCCGTTTTCGTCGATTTTGGTGAGGCGGCCTTCCTTGAGGGTAAAGAGGCTTTTGCCGTCTTTGCTGATTTCCAGTCCACCACCGCCGGCTCCCAGTTTGGCCAAAATTTTGGTATCGCGGGTTCTCGGTTCGGTGACCCAGAGATCGTAGCCTTTTTCGAAGGCGGCCAGGTAATAGACCTTGCTACCGTCTTTGTTGAAGGCATAATCCCCGATGCTGCTGCTGTGGATGGTGATGCGACGTACCCGCTCTTTGAGTCGGTCGGTCACGGGGTTCAAAGCCGTGCTGCTATCGGCCCCGGCCTTGCTGCTATCGGTTCCGGCTTTGCTGCCATCCGCCTTGGCCTTGTCGTCTTTTTTGTCGTCCTTCTTTTCGTCTTTTTTGTCTTTGTCCTTTTTTTCCTGCTCCTTTTTTTCTTGCTCTTCGACCAAGGCAAAGTCTTCTTTGCTCAGCGAATAGCGGTCAAAGGCGCTTTGTTCCCAAAAGCCGGCGTAGAGGTCCATTTCCCGGCTGCCTTGGTAGGCTTGGCTTTTGCGGCCGTTTTTGGAGTTGAGCCAGGCCATGGCCTTGCCGCCCATCACCCACTTGACCCGGTATTGCCCGTAACCGCTGGGCAGGGGATGCACATTGCTGCCGGTTTCGGCGTTGATCAGGGCCACGCTGTTGGAGAACCAAGCCCCTTCCCCGTCGTCCACCAGGAGGAAACGGCTGTCCGGGCTCCAGGCAAAATCCCAATCCCCGTCCGAATAGCTGTAATTGCGTCCTTCGGGCAACAAGGTCTTGGAGGATTTTTTGGCGATATCCCAGACCTTCAAGATGTTACGATCGGCGATATAGGCGACGGACTTGCCGTTGGGGGCGTATTTGGGTTGAAATTCTTCGGCCGAGGTGGCGACCAAAGCCTTCTCCTCGATGAGGGTGGAGGCGTAGAAATAGGGCTCCTCTTTGCGGACGATTTCGGCGGTGTAGATGTCCCAACTGTCGCCGCGCTCGGTGGCGTAGATCAGGCGTCGGCCTTCGGGATGCCATTGGAC
>RFPG01000383.1 GCA_009926245.1 Sphingobacteriia bacterium
ATGTTATTCGCAATGATCAAATCGTTGATGGGTATTGCCTTGACACAACGGGTGATGGTGTCGTTGTTAACCCTTGGATCCCCGCTCAATTGCGTAAAGACCTTCAAGGTATAGGTTCCTGGAGGCAGGGGGGATTGAATGGCAGGTAGTGTCACCGTTGCCTCTGACGCAGGGGGAAGCGGCGTCGTGTAGATATAAGGCGTTGCCAATACCGGGGCATTGTTGTCGTACCGGTAATTGAAAGGGATTGCAAAAAGGGTATCCCCTCCAAAATTCCGAATAACAACCCGAATAGTATCGGTGGCTTTGAGCGAATCCGGGCAGGCCACCGGCTTGAGAATTTGCCGCATCCCCACCTCCCGAGGTGGAGGTGGCACAATGGCCCAATTGTCCAGAATGACTCCCTCCGTTGGGGTAAATCCGCTCTGAAAATCAATCCGAAAGCGAACCCGGTTGTTGCGGTAATTAAAGGAGGCTGGCAGTTCCAAGCTATGTTCCACATAGTCCGCTAGACCGCCTGTTGAACCTGAATTTCCGTTCCAAGCCGGACCGGCAATACCACCGATGGTACCGGTCGCATTGTACCAATTGACCCCCGTAGGATCCGATACCGAACCCAGGGTCTGCCATGAACTAAACAACTCATCGACGAAGGAAATCCTAAAGGCCGAGCCTGCATTCCCCAAGCGTCGATTCATGCGAAAACGAAGAGTTGTATTCACACTGTTTCGGAAATTATACAGCGGGGACATCACATAGCCGCCCTGGCCGGAGGTTGGGTTCCCGTTCAGTATGGTGCCCCATACATTGGGGGGGCTGAAGGCGGCATTTAACTGCGGGCCGGTTGGAACCCCGCGCTGCCAAGGATTGGCCGCTGTACCCATCGTGACAGGCAACCAATTATCGGGAATGGAGTCAAAGGAGTCGGCACTTGGGACATTAAGAATGGGAACACCGTACATGGTGACCGATGAAGAGTCGTTGCTTGTGTTGCCATCCTGGCTCATGGCCGTATGGGCGGTCAAGGTAAACCAACGAAGGGGCGCTGAAAGAATCGTATCCAGTCGGAGGGCCGTGGTTGTGACCGCTCCGGGTCTCAAGGTATCGGTCAGTCGAACCTGGGTCGTCTGCGTGAAGCTACCGATGCGCACCACCACCGGAATGATGGTGT
>RFPG01000384.1 GCA_009926245.1 Sphingobacteriia bacterium
ACATCCACGCCTTCGGCGAGTTCAATGACTTTGTTGCGGTTACGGGTGAAGACCATCCCGACATTCCAACTCAAGTCGTTGGTGTTGATGAGGTTGTAACGGGCGTTGAGTTCAATACCCTTGTTTTCCATCTTACCTACATTCTGGTATGAATTGGTGAAGCCGGTGGAGCCTGAAATCGGTACGGCTACAATCAAATCCTGGGATTGCTGGTTGTAATAGGTGAATTCCAGGTTGAGTTTGTTTTTGAAGAGGCCCAAGTCAAGACCAAATTCGGTGGTGGCGGTGAATTCGGGACGGAGCGCAGGATTGCCCAAAACATTGGAAAGGCTGAATCCGGTGGTGGTGCCGAAGGGGAATTGAACCCCGTCAATCCATCCGGAGAAGGATCCGGCGCGCTCGTAGTAGGTGCGGTTGGAACCGAAGGCGGGCTCAAGACCTACCTTGGCCCAGGATCCACGCAACTTACCGGAAGATAACATATTGTTATTCAGACCCAGGGTTTGGGTGAAGACCCAGCTACCCGATACCGAGGGATAAAAAATGGTTTGGCTAACATCCCCAAAGGTTGAGGCCTGATCACCACGGGCGGTCGCTGTCAAATAGTATTGATCATCGTAGCCCAGGGTGAGCTCTGAATAAACACCTGCCAAGCGACGGCGATTCAACCCTTGGGTCGAAATGACGGTTCCGGCATTGGACATGTTGTTGAAGCCTTCGAGGGCAAAGCCATCGCCTTGAACATAAACATTGTCCAAGTTCCGTTGGTTTACGTTCCAACCTGCGAGTAGGGAGGTGGAGAGTTTGCCAAAGTCTTTTTTGGCGGTGGCAATCAGGTCGGAATTGTATTCGGTCCAGTTGTAGACGTCTTCAATGATGCGTCCATTCACCGCATTCCGTGATTGTTTGGCAAAAACCTGGGTGCGTCGATCGGAGTAATTGTCCATACCAAAGCGGTACATAACGTTGAGCCAATCGGCAACCTGGTAATCGGCTTGAACATAACCCTGGGAACGGTTCACGTTGTCGTTGAAGGGGTTGCGGTTGATGGTCCAGTAAGGATTGTCGTAGGTGGTATGGTAACGACGCTGGGTCCCATCGGGCATCAGGTAGCTTTTGGGATCCGAAGGATCGCTCACTTCGCCGTTGCCGTTATCAAAGCTG
>RFPG01000385.1 GCA_009926245.1 Sphingobacteriia bacterium
TCTTAGAAGTGTCACCACTAACCACCAAGAAAGGGGATCGCTATGACCGCTCAACAAAATGCCGTGTTGAAAATTCGTGAGGCCCTGAATGCGTTGGAAAACGCCTATATCCAGATTGAGGGGGCTTGCCCTCAGCAGGTGTTGGAGCACCTGCAAAACGCCTTCAAGGAAGGACACGATGCCCTTGCCTTGCTGCCCGCCTGAAACCCGGCCCCGCAAGGGGCTTTTTTTATTGACATACGAAAAAGGTACATAGTACCGCTTTGAGGCCCGTAAAAACCCAGAGACCCCTAGGGCGAATCTATTTTTGGTAGGTCTTAGAAGTGTTCCGATCAAAACCTTCAAAAAGGGAGTCAGATATGGGCCTGTACGCTATCGATCTGTTTGTTGCCAACGGCATCGAATATGTCGCCCACTACGGCAATGGCCGGTTGGGGGGCGTTTCGGACTCGGTCGGATGTGTCTGGTTCGAGGAAACCGACCACCCGGAGTTGTGGGCTGAAGCCCGCAAGCTGTGACCGCCAGCCCCGCAAGGGGCTTTTTTTATTGCCTTAGCTAAAAGCTACATAGTACAGCCTTGATGCCTGCAAACCTCTGAAAAATCCCAAGCCTACAAAAATGGCCCTAAAATCGACTTTCCCTGATCGGTTGAGACTTGAGTCAACTTTCTTCCAAAGTACCGCCTAATGCGAAATTCAGGCCCAAAGAATTGAAACTGAAACCTTTGCCAACCTGCCGTTTCTCAGTCAGGACTAAACAGGAGAATAGCTGTCTAGTACAGCCTAGCCCGGATCGGAAATTCGGGCGAATCTAGTTTTGGTGGGTCTTAGTAGTGTCACCACTAACCACTAGGAGCTACGAAAATGGCAAAGATCATCAACGGCGTTAAGATGGTTCTCGCAGCGCCTCTGGCGCTGGCGTTCCTGTACTGGGCCAGCGAGACCAAATCTGGCCGGGAGGCCATGCAAAGGATCTTCGGGGACTAATCCCCCAGCCCCTTCGGGGGCTTTTTTTATTGCCTATCGGAAAAGGTAGATAGTACAGCCTTCCGGCCATCCAAAGACCCAAGGTTCCCTTGGGCGAATCTTATTTTGGTGTCTCTTAGAAGTGTCACCACTAACCACCAAGAAAGGGGATCGCTATGACCGCTCAACA
>RFPG01000386.1 GCA_009926245.1 Sphingobacteriia bacterium
GGGACGTTGTAAACCTGCGTCATACCGGAGACAAAACCGGCATTGGTGCTCAGCACCGAATCCGATGTCGTTCCAATCGAAATAGTGAAATTTTGCAATGGAATTCCCGATGGAGTCACCACCATAAAACCAACCGAGGTCAACCCCCCACCGGATACACCCAGTGCATTGAGCTCGGATGCCCTTATAATCATTTGGTGACGTGCGCCCCAATAAAAATTTCCGTAGGGAGCTGGATAGGACGTGGGGGTGTTCTGCAAGGTTCCACTACCCACGGTCACCGAAATCTGAGACCAGCCGAGTTGGGGAAAGATGGATCCAAAAACCAAGAGGGTCAGAAACCAAAAATTGCGGGGCATAAAGGAGCTTTTTAACATAAAAGAATCGTTGAATAACGCAAAATAAAACCAATAAACACCCCAAAAATCCCTGATTGGCGATTAAATCTCAAAATAGCTTGCCGAGTCGCCCAAGCAACCCTTGCCAAGGCCGGATTTAGGCTTCTCTAACGATCAAAAGCCAAAGCCTGAGCACCACCACTTTCGACCCATCGACCGTCGTAAAACGCCAAATGGCCGTTGAGCAGGACCCCATGAACACTGTGCGAGAAAGTAACGCCTGTTACCGGAGACCAACCGCAACGGTATTCCAAGTCCTCCGCTAGTACCAAAGTGGGTTCTTTCCTTAGCAACACCAAGTCAGCGGCATACCCCTCCCTCACAAAGCCCCTTTGATGAACCCCAAAGCGCAGGGCCGGGGCATGGCACATGGCCTGAACCACCCGTTCGGGCGAAAAATGGCCCTCCATGGCCAGGTCCCACATCATCAACAAGCTGTGTTGTAACAACGGACCTCCGCTAGGAGCCTCCGCGTAGTGTCTGTTTTTTTCGTCAACAGTATGAGGCGCGTGATCCGTAGCGACCACGTCAATCCAACCCTCGTGAACCGCCTCCAGCAAAGCCTTTCGGTCCTCCGCGCTTTTGATGGCGGGATTCCATTTGATCCGATTCCCCAATCGTTCGTAATCGTTTTCGTCAAACCACAAATGATGAACGCAGGCCTCGGTGGTTATGGGACGAAACCCGGAAGGACCCACCGTTGTACGGCCTTTATATTCCACAATATCAGCCACTTCCTCCTTGGTGGTCA
>RFPG01000387.1 GCA_009926245.1 Sphingobacteriia bacterium
GAAGGTATTTTGGACAAAGCAGGGACTTTGTTGCTGCAATTGGGCGATTATGGTTGGGGTGACTTGACTTATTGGGCCGAAATTTATCGGGAGCACGAAAAAGATTATTTTGGGAATGCGGTGAACGGTAGCCAAGTGGCGTTGTTCGATTCCCATAACAACATGATACATATTACCGGGCAGCGCATCGCGCTGATTGATGGTCTGGAGAATTACATTGTGGCGGATTCTCCGGAAGGCATTTTGGTATGCCCGCGCCACAAAGAAGGCGAATTGCGCCAACGCCTGGCCGTGCTGAGGCGTCAACAAACGGACAAAAACGGAGGAGACAAGCCTCCCCGCCTTAGCTAAACGGCGTGGGAACCTATTGGCGATTGCTGGTGCTGGCAGGACCTCTGGGGAGGCCTATGGTTCAGTATCTTTTGTTAACCATCGGGGGGATTGTTTTTGGCTTGGCCAATTTTGGGCTGCTCATTCCCTTGTTGGACTTGATTTTTGAAACGAATCCGGCGGCCACTACGGCAGGGACCCCAAGCGTTGCTGGCTCGGTGGAGGGACTCCGCAGCGGTTTTCAAGGCTTTTTTGAGAATGTATTGGCCGAAAACGGACGTCAAGGGGCGTTGGCTCTGGTATGTGCAGGGGTTGGGGCTTCGATTTTTCTGGCCAATGTTTTTCGGTTCTTGGCCCAGAAGGTTTTGAACCGTTTGCGCAGTCGTCTTATTTATCGTTTGCGTCAGGATTTGTACGGTCAGGTCTTGGCCCAGGATATTCGGTTTTTTCATCATCGTCGCAAGGGTGATTTAATATCCGTTCTTTCCAACGATGTGACCGAGATTGAGGGCTCGGTCGTGAATACCATGCATGTTTTGTTACGAGAGCCTTTTTTGATCCTGGCCTATGTGGGTTTTCTGTTGGCGCTTTCTCCGGCGTTGACGCTGTTTTCGTTTTTGGTTTTGCCCATCTCTGGATGGTTTATTGGCTTGTTAACCCGTCGCTTGCGTCGGGATTCGGGCAACAGCCAAGATCTTTTGGGATCTTTGTTGTCGCGGCTGGAAGAAACAATCAGCGGTATTCGGATTGTCCGGATAAGCAATGCTTCTGGCTTTATGTCGGATCGTTTTGATGCTCTCAACAAAGGATACGCCCTG
>RFPG01000388.1 GCA_009926245.1 Sphingobacteriia bacterium
TACGCCCCTCGTATCCACCAAAGCTTTTGCTTTGGTGGCAATGCCTTTGTAATCCAATCCACTGTGATCCGTCACCACTACAACGGCGTTGCATTGGTTTAGCAAATCATCGGTCAGCGGGGTGCTGTAAAGGGGTAAATGAGGAATCTCCGTATGTCCATCATCGGCAATGGCCGGACAATAGGGGTCATGGTAGAGAACCTCTGCACCACGCTCCTGCAGGATGCGGATAATATCCAGGGCGGGCGATTCCCGCAGGTCGTCAATGTCCTTCTTGTACGCGATGCCAAGGATCAAGATGCGGGATCCCTTGAGTGACAAGCCCTGTTCATTGAGCGCCAGGGCCACCTTGTTCACGGTGTATTCCGGCATCTCGGCATTGATCTCCGAGGCCAATTCGATCATACGGGTCTTGAACGAAAGATTCCGCATCTTCCACGACAAATAATGCGGGTCCAGAGGTATGCAATGTCCCCCCAAACCAGGTCCAGGGGTAAATTTCATGAATCCAAAGGGTTTGGTCGCCGCGGCATCAATGACTTCCCAAACACTAATCCCCAGCTTATCACAGACCATGCTCAATTCGTTGGCCAGCGCAATGTTGATCATCCGAAAGGTGTTTTCGTACACCTTGACCAATTCCGCTGCCTCGGTATTCTCCACCGGTACCATGCGGTCAAAGACCCGAGCGTACAATGCCATGCCCGCATCCTTGCATGCCGAGGTGATACCACCCAAAACCTTGGGCGTGTTCTTGGTATGCCAACGCTCGTTTCCCGGATCCACCCGCTCCGGCGAGAAGCAGAGGAAGAAATCCACGCCGACCTTCATCCCCGTCTTCACCAGAATCGGTAGCATCAAATCCCGGGTGGTCCCTGGGTAGGTGGTGCTTTCCAAGATGATGAGTTGGCCGGAACGCAAGCGAGGGGCTATCGCCTCGGTCGCTGCAACCACGTACGACAGGTCCGGGTCTTTGATTTTGTTGAGCGGTGTTGGAACACAAATCGAGATCGCCGTGCATTCCGCCAAGCGTTCAAAGTCCGTTGTGGCCTCGACCAATCCTTGTTCAACAAGCGGGGCCAGCCTTGGGGTAGGAATATCTTTGATATGGCTCTGGCCTGCATTGATTCCATCGCATAC
>RFPG01000389.1 GCA_009926245.1 Sphingobacteriia bacterium
TTGCGCTCATTTCCGAATTGGAGGTGGGGATCGGGCCTGGTTTGACGGTGATTACCGGAGAAACCGGGGCCGGAAAGTCCATTTTGCTGGATGCCGTGGGTTTGCTCTTGGGAGACCAGGTCGAGGGGGTGCATTTTAGGGATCCACATTTGGCCTGTGTTATAGAAATGGAATTTCATAGCCAGGATCCGGAGGTCTTGGCCAAATGCGCTGAATTCACCGATGACCCGGATCTCTTGAACAACACAGCGATTTCATCGATGGAGCTGGTTTTGCGCCGAGAAATCAACCCGCGAAAACGCAGTCGTTGTTTAATCAACGATGCGGTGGTCCCTCTCAGGGATTTGAAGGCGCTGGCTTCGTTGTTGCTCGACCTCAGTGGACAGGAGGAAGCCGTGGCGGTGGATCGTCGACAGACCCAGGTCTTGCTTTTGGATCAACTGGCTGGTAGTGAATCGCTTCGGCACGTTTATTCCCAAGACTACCGGGCCTGGAAGGTGGCGCGCAAAGCGTTGGATGTTTGGTTGACGGACCTGGACCAACGCAAACGAGACGAGGAGCGGGATCGGTATTATTTGGAGGAACTCAACGAGGCGCCTTTGGATGGTTGGGAGCAACTTTCGGATTTGGAATCCGCATTGGCGGTGCAAGAAAATGCCCAGGAATCGGGTGAAAAATTACGATATGCCGAAGCGGTTTTGGACGAGGGGCAGGCCGGTAACGGGGGACTTCCTTCGGTCAGCGATACGCTGAGAACCCTGCTCCAAAGCCTGGGCGGTGTGGAAATCCGCGATCCGGAGGTAGGGGCTTGGGCCGAGCGCTTGCGCAATTTGTTATGGCAAACCGGAGAGCTGGCCAGAGATGCTGCGGATTTGGCCGACCAACGAGTTCCCGATTTGGAGGCGACCGCCCGATTGAGTGCGCAATTGGACAAATTGCAGGGGCTGATGCACAAGCACAAGGTTGGAGATCTGCAAGGGCTGAGGGGGCTGCGGGCCAGGCTGGGCGAAGCCCAGGGGTCCACCCCCGGGGTGGACGAGGCGAAGGCGGCCCTGGAGGCGAAGGAGTCTCAAGCTTTGGCAGCGGTCCGAGGGGCCGCCCTGCGCCTCCACCTGGCCCGCACCTCCGCGC
This sequence comes from Sphingobacteriia bacterium, assembly GCA_009926245.1. Classification (GTDB taxonomy): domain Bacteria; phylum Bacteroidota; class Bacteroidia; order UBA7662; family UBA7662; genus SYHX01. Next base: position 1,132 of record RFPG01000389.1, read on the forward strand.
TGGCCGATC
>RFPG01000390.1 GCA_009926245.1 Sphingobacteriia bacterium
TGTATATTTGCCGCCCATCAACCGCCCAAAGCGGTCCACTTGTTCTTTAAGGCGGGGTAGCTCAGATGGTTAGAGCGTAGGATTCATAACCCTAAGGTCGGCAGTTCGATTCTGCTCCCCGCTACAATTTTTCGCTTAAATTCGGGTATGAAAAAATCCATTACCCGAGTCTTTCTTGGCGCCTTGGTCCTTTTTGGATGGCAGTTTATGAGCTGGGCCGCCCTTAATTTTCACGAGAAGGCCCAAAGGCATACCCCTCAACAGGATTCGATCCTGGCCTATATCCAAGGTCTGGGACTGGAGGAGGGTCAGTACCTATTGCCGCAACCAGGGCCAGGAGCCACTGCGGAGATGCAACAAGCTTTTATGCGGGATCAACAGGGCAAGCCCTGGGCCATGTTAGCCATCCATCGTCGCAATCAAACCACCATGTGGATGCCTATGCTGCGCGGTTTCTTGGTTGATTTGTTGATTGTTTGGATGCTTTTCGCCTTATTGGACGCCATGATAAAGCATCTTCCTCCAGCCAAACGTTGGTCGATGGGCATTCTCTACAGCATGACCATCGGGCTCATCGGATATTTTGCGATTGACTACACCAATTTTATTTGGTACCAGTCTTTTGATATCCTGGCCTCGTTGGTGGACGGGGTTGTGCCCTGGGCTATTCTCGGAGGATTGCATGGAATTTTTGCGGCCCGCAAAGCCTAGGAAGGAGCCTTGCCCTAAAAATCCCGACTTCCGTTGGGTTGGAACGTGTAGCGGAAGGTGTAGTGGCGTTGCAGTTTGTATTTGACCGAATCGGGCTCGGTGACCGCAGGGGTTACGCCTCCTTTGTAATAATTGAGAATTTCGACTTTGGCAAATTTGCCGGAAGAGGTGCGGATGACGAGGATTTTGCCGGGGATTGGACGCACCAGCTGTTCGGCCTGGGAGTAGGTGTACCAGGCCCGGCCACTTCCAACCGGAATGGCGTAGTTGGGAGCGGCATCCAACCGGAATGTTGAATCAGCAGGGATGGATTTGAGGTCGGCAAAGAGCCCGGTCCAAACGAAAGCCCCACCCTGCCCTGGTCCGCTGCTCCCCGAATTGGTGATGATCGTGGTACCGCGGAAGCCCAAATCCCAGCGGTTGCTCGCG
>RFPG01000040.1 GCA_009926245.1 Sphingobacteriia bacterium
CGCGTTTTCAAAGATAGCAGACCTCTCGGACACGACCAAAACCGGGTAGCGTCCCATGAAGACCATTTCATCGGTGGTATGCCTTCGCAACAAATCTCTCAGCCATCCCTTATCGCGGGCGATCATCATGAGACCATCCGCTTTGCTTTGCAGCATCAAATCATTAATTCCAGAACCGGGATTTTCCGCCACCACCATCAGGGGATCTTGATTCGGAAAATGCACCGAAGCCCATTGCAAAAAATACTCCACTTCCACCGAACGATCGGTGCCAACAACCACATACCCCGAACAAATCTGTGATTCCAAGAGACCGGCCATGGATTTAAACCAAGCAATGGCTAATTCATAAAAGGTATCACTCGGATCAATCGCCAACATCCATTTCATCGAATCCTGGCCCGGAACCTTCCATGAACAAGTTTCTGGAATCACCAATACGGGAACATCGACGGAATGCAAAACCGAAACCGCATTGCTTCCCAAAAGATACCTCGTCCAGCCATGGGCCCCTTTGGTACTCATAACAACCAACGAATGAGGCATCTCTTGGCATTGTGCCCTTAACTCCTGAGCAAGATCCATCGGTGTACTCCATGTTTTTACATCCATTTCCTGGGGCACCTGCAGTCGGTCCAAAAAGCTTTTCAGCGATTCCTCGCTTATTCGCAACATTTCGGGATACATCGCCGCAGCTGTTTCGGCATCCTGTAACAATAAACCATAACTATGCACCAAAACAAGGGGTACTTGGCCCAAGGCGGCGTATTCCATTCCCCAGCGGGCTGCATTCAATGAGGATTCACTAAAATCCACGGGGCAAAGAACTTGTTGGTAGGTTTTCATCGAAAAACGAAGGTTTGTGGGTGCAATAGTGAATGTTATGGGATAAGTATCTACAATTTCTTATCTTTTAATTCCAATAACAAATAAACAACCCTTCCAATCAATTTAGAGCCCTCCATCGTTAAATCTATTTATATAAGGTTTTGTGAACCTTTTGGTTTCCTTATCTTTGAATGATATGATGCAGATTTCTGGCTTGATTTGGGATTTGGGAGGGCTTTTCATCCAGGTTCATCCGGAGCGCCTACCGAAGGAGATTTGGGCCCAAGGGTCTGATTTTGAAAAAACGCACCATCTTTTTGAATGCGGTATGTGTTCGGAATTAGCGTTTGAGCAAGCCCTCCAACAATCCATGTCCCAAGCCGAACTTACAACCCAAGCCGGTTCAACCGTCGACTTCTGGAATAGCCTATTAGGCCGTTGGAACCTTGAAGACCTCGAACAACTCCAAGGGTATCGCGACCAATTCACCATGGTCTTGCTTAGCAATACCAATGCATGGCACGAAACAGCCTTCAGGCAATCCCTAAAAGAAGCAGGCGGACAGCCCCTTGAAACCTATTTTGATCGGGTCGTTTTTTCCCATCAGCACCATATGCGCAAGCCCCAACCTGAATTTTACCAAAAAGCCATCCGAGGCTTGGATTCACCAACAGGCGAGGCGATTCCCCATGAGTCTTGGCTGTTTATGGATGACAGCCCCGACAATCTCCTAGGCGCTGCTTCCTTGGGCATCCAAACCTATCTGCACCCAAGCAATACCTCCCCGCTCAAAACCTTGAAACGATCCCTTGGGGCCTTGCGCACTTAGTCGATGACCGTCAGCTTGATAAAATTAGCGCGGTGCACGCTGCGGAGGGGCATCACCCCTGTATTCACCACCGTATCTCCGGACTTTAGCCAACCATTGGCTTTGAGAATGCGGGATACATCCTCGATGGTCTCGTCGGTCGAAGTCAATTTATCGTAATACAAAGCCTGAACCCCCCATACCAACGAAATCCGCGTCAAAAGATTTTGGTTGGGCGTGAAGATGATAATCCCTGACTTGGGTCGGTAGGACGATACCTGAAAGGCCGTATAACCGGACTTGGTAAAGCCAACAATGGCCTGAGCATCCACCCGGTAGGCCGCCCTGGATGCCAAATAACACAGCTGATCTGATATGAAGGTCGAAGAATCCTGGGAAATACGATGTTCTCTGTAATAAATCTCGGACTGCGCTTCGACTGCCCCAATGATTCGAACCATGTATTCCACCACCTGGGCAGGGTGCGAGCCCATGGAGGTTTCTCCCGAAAGCATCAATGCATCCGCCCCGTCCAATACAGCATTGGCCACATCGTTGGCTTCGGCTCTGGTGGGCATAAAATTGGTGATCATGGACTCCATCATTTGGGTTGCCACCACCACCGGCTTGCAGAGATCCATGCAAAGCCTCACAATGCGCTTTTGGATTAACGGCAATTGTTCAATAGGAAACTCAACGCCCAGGTCCCCTCTAGCAATCATCACCGCATCGGATGCGGCGACGATGTTTTCCAAGTCAGCGACGGCGGACGGTTTTTCAATTTTTGACATCACCGGAATATCCTGTCCCTTGGCCCGAATTTCTTTGCGTAGGGCTTCGACGTCCGTGGCTTTGCGGACAAACGAAAGGGCCACCCAATCCAGACGATGTTCCAAGATGAATTCCAAGTCCTTCCGGTCTTTTTCGGTAAGGCTGGGTAGAGCCACTTCGGTATCGGGCAGGTTCACACCCTTGCGCGACGTGAGCAAACCTCCAGAGATAACCTCCATTTCAATCCGATCCCGGGCATTGCTGGACAATGCCTTGAACTTGAGTTTGCCATCGTCCAATAACAACAAATCGCCCGGACGGATATCCATGGGGAGCTGACTGTAATTGATGTAGATTTCTTCCTTGGAACCGGTCACCGGGGTGGTCACCATGGTCAGACGATCCCCGGGCTCAAAAAGAACACCCCCCTGGGGCATTTCACCAATCCGAATCTTGGGACCCTGCAAATCCCCCAGGATTCCGACCGATGTTCCTAGCTCTTTGTTCAAATCCCGGATATCTTGGATGGCCTGGGTCAACAAGGAATAATCGGCATGTGAAAAATTAAGGCGCATGACATTGGCGCCGGCAAGAATCAATTCGCGGAGGGTCTTTTTGTCAAAACTTGCCGGACCCAGGGTGGTAATGATTTTGGTTTTCTTGGAAGCCGGACTTACAAGATGCGATGGGTTAGGGTTTGGGGGGGTTGCCATTCGAGGGTAGATTGCCTAGGTGAAAGTAGACTTTAAAAATTGGTGCGCAAGGTACGAAAAGGTGGGATGCTCTGGGGTTCAATGGAGGTCAGAATCCGAATGATGCCGACCCAAGGGGTCAAACCGCAGGGGCTCCAAGGCTTTGGGACTCAAAACAGATCGGAGGTCGGCGACCAAGTCCACCCCGGCAATCGAAGCCAATCGAAGCCGGGGATCATCGGTCCCCCACAACTCCAAAGCCTCCGCCGGCCAGGTCAGAATATAGTCCATACCACCAACCCGGGGCAAAAGGAGCCCTAGGGAACCACGATTGCTGACCATGCAAAGGGGCAAACCGTGGAGTTCGAGGTCCTGAAAAAAGAGCTGAAAGGCCGAAATTTCGCCTTGAGGTTCCAAGGCCCATTCGACATCCTGGCGACTTCGGGCCAAATTCCAGTTCAAATTCTGGTTCAGCAATGCAGCCAAAACATAGGGAGGAAGGGTGGATGCAAGGCCCCAAACGGCCAATTCAGCCCCTTCCGTCAACTTATGTACCTTTTTGGCCACCCCCAAAAATACACTTGGATTTCTGGCACCGTGGAACAACGATGCATCACCTCAAATTCCTTGTAATATTGCGGTTCAAATTAACCCAGAACAACATGTCTGATATTGCCAGTAAAGTCCGTTCCATCATCGTAGACAAATTGGGAGTGGACGAAAACGAAGTAACGCCGGAAGCGAGCTTTACCAACGACCTTGGAGCCGATTCTCTGGACACCGTTGAGCTCATTATGGAATTCGAAAAAGAATTCAACCTCTCCATTCCAGACGACCAAGCCGAGAACATTCAGACCGTCGGCCAGGCCATCACCTACCTGGAGGCCAACGCCAAGTAATTGACCCTGGGGCCATTCGCCCTGTTTTCATCATGCGCAGAGTCGTCGTCACCGGCCTAGGGGCCCTAACGCCTTTGGGCAATACCGTTCAGGAATATTGGGAAGGCCTTGTGGCAGGTCGCAGCGGTGCTGCGCCTATCACCAAATTTGATGCCTCCCTGTTTCGGACTCGGTTTGCGGCTGAGGTCAAGGGTTTCGACCCCGAAAACCATATGGACCGCAAAGAGGCCCGCAAAATGGACCCCTACACCCATTATGCCATGGTCACGGCAGAAGAGGCGTTCAAGGATGCCGGTTTGGAGGGTCTAGCACTCAACGGGGAAAGAGCAGGTGTTATCTGGGGTTCCGGCATTGGGGGGATGTACACGGTCTATCACGAATTCAAAGCTTTTTTTGAAGGAGATGGTACGCCGAAGTTCAATCCCTTTTTTGTCCCCAAAATGATTTCGGACATCGCCGCCGGGCTCTTGTCCATTCGATACGGTTTTCACGGCCCCAATTACACCACGGTTTCGGCCTGTGCCTCCTCGAACAACGCCATTATTGACGCCTTTAACTACATCCGCTGGGGGGTCGCCGATCTATTCATCACCGGAGGCTCCGAGGCAGCCATCAATGAACCAGGCGTTGCCGGTTTCAACGCCATGAAGGCCCTTTCGGAACGAAACGACGACCCCAGCACCGCCAGCCGGCCCTTTGATTTGGATCGAGACGGCTTTGTTCTGGGAGAAGGAGGGGGGGCTTTGATCTTGGAATCCCTGGACCATGCTTTGGCAAGGGGCGCACGTATTTATGCTGAGATTGCGGGTGCCGGCCTATCTGCCGATGCCCACCATATCACCGCCCCGCACCCCGAAGGCCTGGGTGCGACCTTGGTCATGAAAAACGCCTTGCGGGACAGCGGTTTGGGGCCTGCAGATATTGACTACATCAATGTTCACGGCACCTCCACCCCCCTCGGGGATCTTTCCGAAATCAAGGCCATCCAAAATGTCTTTGGCCAGGATGCCTACCAACTGAATGTTTCCTCGACCAAATCCATGACCGGTCACCTCCTAGGAGCGGCCGGGGCCGTCGAGGCCATTGCCTCCATCAAAGCCATCTGCGAAGGAATCATTCCGCCTACCATCAACCATTTTACCGACGACCCCGCCTTTGATCCAGGCATCAACTTGACCTTCAACCAAGCCCAGAACCGCACAGTCCGCGCCGCTCTGAGCAACACCTTTGGTTTTGGTGGTCACAACACCTCGGTCGTCTTCAAAGCTTACCGGGCTTAATGCCTTTGCTTTCCCGACTTTTTGCATCCGGCAATCCTCGCAAGGAACTCCAAAAGCGTCTTCGCACCCTGACCGGCCTGCGCATTCGCAATGCAAGCCTCTACGAATTGGCTTTTACCCATCCTTTGGTACACGGCCAAAAGACCCTGAGTTTCCACAGCACCAACCAACGCCTTGAATTTTTGGGCGATGCAGTACTAGACCTGGTGGTTGCGGATTATTTGTTTCGAAAATTCCCCTTCAAACAAGAAGGTTTTTTGACCGAAATGCGTTCCAAAGTCGTCAACGGGGAGTTTCTGGACCGACTGGGTCGGCAATTGGGCCTGGATGCCATCCTCAAAGAGACCTCCATTCGGCTCTCCGAAGATCCAGAGCATGCCCAAAAAAGCAAGCACCTGGACCGGCAATTGAACAGCAAAGGTTCGGTAGCAGACGCCTTTGAGGCCTTTGTTGGCGCTCTGTACTTGGATATTGGATTGATTGCCACAAGGCGCTGGATCGAAAACGCTATCCTGGACCACAGCATAGATTGGGAAGAGCTTGAACAAAGCGGGATCAACCCCAAAAGCCGACTGCTGGAATGGGCCCAAAAACACAGGGCCAAGTACCGCATGGACTGCGATGAATCCGAAACCTCCAACAACGGAGGCAAAGCCACCCTCTACACCATCACCCTCTGGGTCAACGGCCAAGCGGTCGCCACAGCCCAAAATTTTAACAAACGCAAAGCCGAGCAAGAAGCAGCCTCCTTGTTTTTTGAACAAAGAGGCCAAAACGAAGGCCCTTAGGAAATAGCTTTAAGCTTTCTAAACATGCGCCCCTTCACCCCTGATGCCGCTCCTGCCAAAGCTTGGATTTTTCCAGAAGGCGAATCACCCGAGGTGAGGGACGCCTTGGCCGAAGCCCTGGGCATGGACCCATTCCTGGTTCAATTGCTTGTTCAACGCGGGATTCGGACTTTTGATGAAAGCAAGGCTTTTTTTCGGCCGAATTGGAACGATTTAGGGGATCCATTCTTGATGAAAGGCATGGACAAGGCCCTGGAAACCATGGCCGAGTGCATTGATAACGGAGAGCGAATTTTGCTTTACGGTGACTACGATGTCGACGGAACCACGTCGGTCGCTTTGTGTTACCGTTTTTTGCGCAAGTACTGTGCCGATATCGGATACTACATCCCCGATCGGCGCAGCGAAGGCTACGGTCTTTCCCAAAAAGGCCTCGATTGGGCCGTTCAAAACGGATTCCGCTGTATTGTCACTTTGGACTGCGGAACCACCGCCTTTGAACAGGTTGACTACGCCAACACCCTTGGCCTCAAGGTCATCATCACGGACCATCACAAACCCTCCGATCGATTACCCAAGGCCCATGCCATCCTCAACCCCCTTCAACCGGGCTGTCCCTATGCCTTCAAGGACCTGAGCGGTTGCGGTGTGGCCTTCAAATTTCTGGTGGCCCTCTGCCATCGTTTTGAGTGGCCGATGTCGGAACTCTTGGATCAATTGGAATTGGTGGCGATTAGCATCGCCGCCGATATGGTCCCTTTGACAGGGGAGAACCGGGTTCTGACGCATTACGGTCTCCAAAAGTTAAATAACAACCCATCCATCGGCATACGGACAATGTTGCAACATTACAAAAACCGAAAGCCATCCCTTGACCTCGGCGATGTGATTTTTGGTCTTGCACCTCGAATTAACGCAGCCGGCCGCATGGGCGATGCTCGCCTGGCGGTTCAACTACTGGTCAGCGAGGATCCAGAAGAATGCGCTCGTTTAGCGGCTGAAATCGAAAATAGCAACCTGGATCGCCGCGACACCGATACCGAAATAACCCGGATTGCGATTGATCAGGCGTTGACGATGCACCAATCCGAGAACAAAATGACCACGGTGGTCTGTGGCAGCGAATGGCACAAAGGTGTGATTGGGATTGTGGCATCGCGTTTGGTGGAGCGCTTTTACAAACCGACCGTGGTTTTTTGCTTGGAGGGTGATAAAATGACCGGTTCCGCCCGTTCCGTTCAAGGTTTTGATTTGTACAACGCCCTGCAACAATGCGCTGATACCATCGAACAATTCGGGGGCCATAAATTCGCGGCAGGCCTGACCCTGAAGGCATCGGCCTACGAGGATTTCTGCCAACGTTTTGAAGAAGCCGTCGCCGCAACGCTGGAACCTTGGCAACAAAGACCTTCGCTGCCTATTGATCTCGAAATGCCTTTGGAAGTCATTACCCCCAAGTTCTTTCGAATTCTAAAACAATTCGCGCCCTTTGGACAAGGCAACCGACAACCGGTCTTTTGTTCCCGGGGTGTCTATGCTTCCCCCGGGTCGCCCCGCATTGTTGGTCAAAATCACCTGAGCCTAAGCCTGCAACAAAAGGACGGACGGACATCCCTCCCGGCCATTGCTTTTGGGCAGGCAGCCCTGCTACCCCTCTTGGCCAAGGGCTTACCCTTTGACATCGCCTACAGCCTGGACGAAAACTTTTACAGGGGCCAATCCGATATGCAATTACGAATCATCGATCTTCGACCTTGTGGTGTATAAAATGGAACTCAGGGCCGAACTCATCTCCAAAACCTACGGTCGCCGCGCCGTTGTGCAATCCGTTAGCCTGCGGGTTCAACAAGGCGAGATCGTTGGTCTCTTGGGCCCCAACGGCGCCGGCAAAACCACCTGTTTCTACATGCTCGTCGGCCTTGTCAAACCGGATAGCGGACGGGTTTTGCTGGATCAAAAAGATTTGACCCAACTCCCCATGTTCGAAAGGGCTCGCTTGGGCATCGGTTACCTGCCTCAGGAAGCCTCCATTTTTCGAAAACTGAGCGTGGAAGACAATATTCGCTCCATTTTGGAATTAACCGACCTGGACCGCGTGGCCCAAGCCCAAAAAACCGAAAGCCTGATCGCCGAATTCAACCTGGAACGCGTTCGCCGGACCCGCGGCGACTTGCTGAGCGGCGGCGAACGACGCCGCACCGAGATGGCCAGGGCTCTGGCCACCGATCCGGCCTTTATGTTATTGGACGAACCCTTTGCGGGCGTGGATCCCATTGCAGTAGAGGACATTCAGCAAATTATATTCGCTCTCAAACGCCGTAACATTGGAGTCCTCATCACCGACCACAACGTTCAGGAAACCTTGTCCATCACCGACCAGGCTACTTTGTTGTTTGAAGGCAAAATCCTCCGCCAAGGAACCACCGAATCCATGGCCGATGACCCCGAAGTACGCCGATTGTACCTGGGTCGGAATTTTGAATTCAAACGCAAAACCTTTGACCAAACGGTCTGAGGAATCCATCATCCCCTAAGGCCGTGTCAGTTTTTAATCAGCTGGTTTCGTGGTGGTTCAAAAAAAGAATGCACCAAATGGAGCTCTTCATGCGCTACCCGCACGATGTCCAAAACGAGGTTTTGCAACGCCTTTTGGCCAAGGCCAAAACCACCGAATGGGGTGAACAATACGGTTATGCCAACCTACAAGGCCCTCATGACTTTGCGGAACAGGTACCGCTGAATACCTACGAAGATTTGTTTCCCTGGATTCAACGTAGCATGGAGGGCGAAAGTTCGGTGTTATGGCCCGGCGAAATACGGTGGTTCGCCAAATCCAGCGGCACCACCAACGACCGCAGCAAGACGTCGTCTCCGAAGTCCTCAAGGCCGATGGCCCCGGCGATCATCGTGCCAGCACCGACGGTCGCGACGAGGAACCGATCGAACGCCTCCTCGACTCCGTCTAGGGGAAGGTCGGCCTCGCGAAGCAATGCCAGAACCCGGTCAAGGTCTCCGGGCGCGGCGGCCCGGAGAC
>RFPG01000391.1 GCA_009926245.1 Sphingobacteriia bacterium
GTGGGCTAAAGCGATGGGCCAGACTGTAAATCAAGGCTCCTTCACTGGCTCGGTGCTCCCCTTCCAATTGTCCAAAGGGATTGGTCCGGGCCATGGGACCGGTTCCACTAAAGCGAGCTCCCCAGGCCATGGTCCATCGGCTTTCTTGGGCGGTCGGTACAACCCAGACCACTTCCCCTTGACCCAAACCTGCCGAACGCTGCACCCAGGCCGCTGCGTAGGATCGAGCAAGGCCTGGTTCGAGCAAGGCGGGATTAGAGAGGGACCGTAGGGGGCTCTGCGTTCCCCAAACCGGGGCAACCCCCCCTTGGGATAGGGTCATAGGATCGCTGCTGTTGAGGACCATCCCAAAAACTTGGTGGCCCCCGCTTTGGGCCCACAAGGGGCGGCTCATTCCGAATCCCAGGATGGTTAGCAGAACCCAACCAAACGTACCAGGCCGAGGAAAACGCAACAGAAAAACGTTTTGAATATCTAATTGGTGGCCTTCCATAGGTGCACAGTAGGCAACGATAAAACCGGACTAAAGTTGCCTGAGCGGTCCCGAAGGACGGCAAACAACTTGAAGGAATCGACATCCAGGTCTGCGCGTACGTCGAACGGATCCAACAGAAGTTCCAGCTGGGCATCCACCACCTTGTTGGCACCGCGGGGGGTCAAATTGGGGACCGAAAATTCCCGGTACGTTGAGTCAAAGGGGGGAAACCCATATCGGACTTCCAAGAGCCAAAGATCCCGTGTTTGGTCCCCGGAATCGCGGCCAAGGTCTCCGTCTTCGTCCCGGATACGAAATTCCAATCGCAGACTGTCCAATCCAGAACGAAGCCATACCGTATCTCGGGGTTGGACCAAGTCCATTTCAGGGGGGAAAATCTGAGGAATAAACAAAAGATCGCAGCCACTGAGGGTCTGGCCTAAGAGGAGAAAGAGGGCAAAACGAAGGGAAAGACGGTGAACCATGGTGATTCAACAAAAATACCCTTTTTGGAGAAGGTTAGGCGTTACTTTGCGTTGCTTCCTGTGGATCGTTTCGCCCTAAAAATGCTGGATTTTTGGAGCCTTTGGGAGAACCAAGGGTCCCATGCTGTCTTGGGTTCCCGTTCGGTGGGTTTGGGTTCCCGTTCGGTGGGTT
>RFPG01000392.1 GCA_009926245.1 Sphingobacteriia bacterium
TTTCTTAGAAGTGTCACTAACCACAAGGAGGATTGAAATGGCTACTTTGACTACCGCTGAATTGACCACCAACTTGACCAGCATGGATCGCACCGTGTTGGCCACCGTCCGCACGGTCACCGAACCGGCCATGCGGAAAACCAACAATCCCTTCTATGGGAAGGTTGTGAAGGTGCAAGACCTTCAAGCCAGCGTGGGAAGCTGGTCTTACGGACAGGCGGTCAACAATCGTCGCCAAAAAGAGTGGCAAAACGCCCTCTTGGATGACGAAAACACGCCTGCTCCGCAGGATTTTGTGCCCGCTCAACGGGCATGGGGCCAGCGGGTTCCTAACAGCCCCTTTGTGGAACACAAAGGCCAGCTGTATGTGGAATTGAGCGTCCACAATTGCTTGCGTCAAGTTTACCTTGACGATAAAGGCAATCCGGTGTCCAAGGAATTGCTGGAACCTTATCTGCAAAAATCCAAGGATGGCGGTCGGCAAGAGTTGGATAACCCGGTCATCCTGCGGGATGTCAAGGTCGAAAACATTGTCAGCGTCACCTATGGTGGCCAGACTGTTGAGGTGCAAGAGCAATCAAACTTTGCTCCCAGCAAGCTGGCTCTTTAATTCAGATGACAAGAGATAGCACCAACTATCTCTTGTCTTTTTTTTAATCCTGCCCAAAGGTGTCTAGTACCGGAGACACCTTTGGGCGAATCTATTTTTTGGGTGCCTTAGAAGTGTTCCAGTCACCACACTTCGGAGGCCAAAATGAAAAAGCCCATTAAGTTTCCGATCACGATTGCAAACCTGCCCAAGGGGCTGCAACGGCACCAGACGCTGATCAAGAGCGTTCTGGATCAGCGGGACGAAAACAAGGGTTTGATCGTCGAAACCCAAAAGGGCACCTACAAAGGGGAATCCATCAATGCGGTGGCCTACCTGATGGATCGGGGAAGCCCCAACTGGAAAACCCGCAACGAAATCAAGCGGGAAGCCCTTCTTCATCGTGAAAACCACGATGATGACGATGATGGGGAATGGTGCAGCTACTGTCAAGAATACGAAAATAACGGGTGCTGCTGCGACGAACCGAATTGCGGATGACCAAAAGGCCCTTCGGGGCC
>RFPG01000393.1 GCA_009926245.1 Sphingobacteriia bacterium
TGCTGATAATTTGTCGGGCTTCCCGAGGGTTTTCTTCCAAATAATGGGAAAGAGCCTCCGATACCGCTGAATGAACCGCCCCCATGACCTCGTTGTTCCCGAGTTTGGTTTTGGTTTGGCCCTCGAATTGAGGTTCGGCCACTTTGACGGAGACCACCGCAGTGAGTCCTTCCCGGAAGTCATCGCCCGCAATATCAAATTTGAGTTTGCTGGTTAGCCCCTCTTTGTCAGCGTAGGATTTGAGGGTACGGGTCAAGGCCTGACGAAAGCCGGCAATATGGGTTCCACCTTCGTGGGTATTGATGTTGTTTACGTAGGAATGGACGTTCTCGGTGAACGAGGTATTGTATTGCAAGGCGACCTCCACCGGTACGGGCCCTTTGGGGTTTTCGATATAAATAGGTGCGGCCAAGAGGGATTCCCTGGTTTGGTCCAAATAGGTTACAAATTCTTGCAGACCTCCTTGCGAATAAAACTCTTCTTGACGGAAGGTTCCGTCTTCCAAGGGCTGACGACGGTCTTCCAAGGACAGACGGATTCCCTTGTTCAGGTACGCTAATTCTCTTAAACGATTGGCCAAGGTAGCGTAGTGGTACTCGGTATGTTGGAAAATCGTCGCATCCGGTTCGAATTCAACGATGGTGCCTCGGTCTTCGGTGGTCCCGATCTCGCGGACGCTGTATTGGGGTTTACCGCAGCGGTATTCCTGTTCGTAAACGGTGCCGTTCCGGCGAATTTCGGCCCGCAGGTGGGTGCTCAGGGCGTTGACACAAGACACGCCGACCCCGTGCAATCCCCCCGATACCTTGTAGGAGTCTTTATCGAACTTGCCCCCGGCGTGCAATACGGTCATAACCACTTCCAGGGCCGAACGCTTTTCCTTGGGGTGGAGATCGGTTGGAATACCGCGCCCGTTGTCCTGGACCCGGATGCGGTTGCCTTCCAAGATACTGACCTGAATCCGGTTGCAATGACCGGCCAGGGCTTCATCGATCGAGTTATCGACGACCTCGTACACCAAATGGTGCAAGCCTTTGACCCCGATGTCCCCGATATACATCGCCGGCCTTTTGCGGACGGCTTCCAGCCCCTCAAGGACCTGGATATTTT
>RFPG01000394.1 GCA_009926245.1 Sphingobacteriia bacterium
GACCCAGGCCCATGCCCTGGAGGCCTTGATTCCTTCCTTGGGTCATGGAAGAGCGGTTTGGTTGGGTATGATATACGAACTTGGATTAGCGATATCGGCTGGCTTCTTGGACCTTCATCCCGGATTGATTTGTTACGAAAACCTTCAAATGCTCGCTCCTTACGTAAGTTCTGGAACCTACCCCTCCGCTTGGCCATCATGGAAAATTGTGTTGGAACATCTTTTGCAGGACAAAAAGAATCTTGGAGGACAAATCCTTTGGTCCCTGCCCGTGGACGTGGGCCAGGCAAACTACGATCGAGTGGTGGACTTGTTTATGGCTGAGCAGGTTTACGAAACATGGACTCTTCATCCTCAGGACTGTCCCTTGATTCATGGCCAGGCTTAAATTCAAAAAAGCCCTGGCCCCAGCCCTTGGCGAGTCGGGGGAGGTCCGTCTGGAACTGCCTTCCTCCAAGAGCTTGTGGATTCGGCAGATTTTTTTGGAAACGGCCCTTTGGATTCGTTCGATGCCCCCCCTAGAATCGGAACCCAAGGACCGAACGGACTTGGCAGAGGATATTCGCAGTGCAATGGCCTTGACCACGGCGATTCGGCGTCACATGCTTGCTGCCAAGCACCCAAGCCTTTGTAGGGTTGAGCAACCCAATCCAGTTGAGCAACCCAATCCAGTCGACCAACCTGACCAAGGGGCCGAAGTCCGTTGGGAAGCCGGAGAAGCCGGAACCGTTATGCGGTTTGGTTTGGCTCTCTTGGCTTTTGCTGGACTAGGGGGTGTATTGCAAGGGCAAGGCCGGGCTCATCAGCGTCCCATCAAGGGGCTGGTCGACGCCTTAAGAGCATTGGGCGCTCGTATTCATTATTTGGAAAGGGAGGGTTACCCGCCCTTGCGCTTGGAGCCTTCGCAACTCCACGGAGGTCGTGTTGTGTTACCGTCCAATGTGAGCTCGCAATTTGCCTCCGCCCTTCTTTTGGGCGCCGTTTGCCGCGGTGTAGATTTGGAATTGTATTGGGGCCCCGAGGAACTCCTGTCCAGGCCGTACTTGGACATGACCCTGGCCATGCTCCAAGCCTCCGGTTGGTCAACGAGCGCGGGGCCCTACCACGCC
>RFPG01000395.1 GCA_009926245.1 Sphingobacteriia bacterium
TACCTGGGGGCTGAGTTTGTATTCGACCCCCAAACGCAGCAAGGACTGTTGAAATTCACTCAAAAGGTTGGCACGGCGAAAATGATACTCCGTATAGAGCCCCCATTTTCCACGAATTTGATATTGACCATTCCAAACATACCAAGCATGCACCTGATCCACTTGGGATCGCTCTGAATGACCCAAATTCTGGGCACGCAAAGTCAAAGGTCCCCAACAAACGATGACCCAAATAAGATATCTCAAAACCCTCATTGTGATAAAAGCCTCCATCCAGTTTATTTAGGAACGAAAGTGCGTTGCCATTGGATGATCCGATACCCTTTTCATGGACTCCAGACCCTCCACCTTCACCTCAACACCAAAGTCATTCGACTCCTCTCTAAATCGCTCCAACCAATCCAAAAAGGAATAATCCACCAAGGAACAAGGTCTAAAATCAAGCGTCAACGAACCCCCACTAACCCTCAGGCGTTCAACAGAGTCTCCGAATACCTTCTGATATAATAGGAGATTCGAAAAAACCATCGGACCATGTAATTGAATATTCTCGTGAACACCATGGCTGGAAAGCCTGCTGGAGGCCTTCAAAAAATCAGACCACGCTACACCTCGTAGTTTGTAAATCAAAAAATTGACACCTACACCCGCCAAAACACCCAACAATAAATCTTCGGCCAAGGTAACAATGACCGTCAAAACAAAGATGGCTAATTGTTCGGGGCCAATATGATAGGTATGAATAAAGTGTCTGGGAGAGGTCAACCGCCAACCGGCAAAAATCAACATGGCCGCTAGAGCTGCGTTGGGGATATTCTCAATTAAAGGAATCAAAAAAACCATCGCGAGCAAGAGAAATACCCCGTGAAAAAAATTCGACCATTTGGTTCGAGCTCCGTAGGCGACATTGGAACTGCTTCGAACCACCTCCGAAATCATCGGCAAGCCACCCAATGCACCTGAAACGAAGTTACCCACGCCCAAACCCATCAAATCGCCGTTGTAATCGGATTTACGATGTTGGGGGTCCATTGGATCAATGGCTTTCACAGTCAATAAAGATTCCAGCGTATTCACAAACAAAAACATAAAAACATA
>RFPG01000396.1 GCA_009926245.1 Sphingobacteriia bacterium
AAGTGGCGGTCAATTCACAGGCATTAACCTGGACATTCCCCTTTTTCTGCGTCGCGAAAGGGCCCGAATTGAGCGACAAAAACTCAACCTAACATCCCGTCAATGGCAATTGGAATGGACCGGGGCCGGCCTGCGGCAGGAATTGGAACGAAGCCTGCAGCAGTACAATCTTTACCGGAATCTCTTGGTTCTGCAAGAAAAATTGGTGGTCGAAAATCGACGAATGCTGGAGGCCGAGAAAACCCGCTTTCAGGCCGGTGAAAGCAATGTCTTTATCCTTAACCAACGCGAGGTCAACTTGATCAACGCCGAAGTCAAGGTGGTGGAATTGCAACTCCAACAACACCTCAACGTCTTGCAGCAATACCATTTGAGCGGACTCATGCAGCGCTACGCCCTGCAGCGCTAAGTCTGTTCAGATCTACCTCAGTCTTCCTGAAAATCCAGATCCCTGCCCCAGGTTTCGTGGAGGCGGGACAGGGCCGCAAAGGCAAGGCCCAGGCAAACCATGCCAACCGCCAGGGCCGCATAGGTTTTGGTCGTCCAGGTCTGACCGTATCGATAGCCCAGGGTAATCAAGACCGTGGAGCCCCGTACAAAATTGGGCACCGAGGTGGTGGCGGTAGCCCGCAGATTGGTCCCAAAATGTTCGGAAGCCATGGTGACAAAAACCGCCCAATAACCGGTCGCTAATCCAAGGGCAATACATAGCAGATAAAATCCGTTTAACGAGGTTACCCAACCGGATAGATAGACACCGGTGGTCAGGACCGTTAGCCATAAAAAAGCACGGACGATCTTTTTGCGTGTTCGAAACCGTTGACTCAAAGCCCCGCTAAGGAAATCCCCCACCGTCAAACCGGCATAGGTGCACATCACGGCATAAGCGGGATTGACCATGCCTTCCACCCCCAATTCCTTGGCCAATTCAGGGGAAAAAGTAATCAAAATCCCGACACAAAACCAAATAGGAACCCCGATTAGAATGCTATTCAAAAACAAAAGAGCCCGCGACCGGGGCGTGAATAATTTCCAAAAAGCCCCGCGGCTAACTTCGGCCTTGAGCGTCTGTTGAAACATTCCG
>RFPG01000397.1 GCA_009926245.1 Sphingobacteriia bacterium
AACTCGAAATTCAGACAACACTTGAGGCGACCGCATTGTCCGGATAACTTGACCTGGTTGATGGATAATTGCTGGTAACGGGCCGCCGTCGAAGTAACCGGTTTGAAATCGGTTAACCAAGTACTGCAACACAATTCACGACCACAGACGCCCAGGCCGCCCAGCCGCGCCGCCTCTTGACGGGCGTTGATTTGGCGCATTTCGACGCGGGCACTCAGGTTTTCGGCCAGTTTGCGGACCAATTCCCGAAAATCAACCCGCTGCTCGGCGGTATAGTAGAGAAAAATCTTGGAGGCATCCGCCTGGTATTCCACGTCGGTCAACTTCATGTTGAGGCGCATCATATCCACCACCCCGCGGGCCCTGCTCAAGACATCCATCTCTTTGGATCTCAGCCCTTGAAGGCGCTCTCGCTCGGATTCATTGGCTTTGCGAAAAATTTTGCGGACCTCGCTGTCGGTCATGCTTTGTTTGCGCTTGCGCATTTGCAAGCGGACCAATTCGCCTTTGAGGGTGACCTGACCCATATCGTAACCGTTCTTGGCTTCGACCACCACCCACTCATTGGGGTACAATGCAGCTTTGGAGGCATTTACAAAGTATTCCTTGCGGTTGGCTTTGAATCGCACTTCAACCCATTCGGGTTCGGCGGATTGCTGAGGTTCGGCGGGCAGGTCTGCGAGCCAATCAAACGCATTAAATCGATTGCAGCCACCGCTGGCACAATGACCTTTGCTCCCGCATCCGGCGGGCGAACAAGAGCCTCCACTGCAATTACCGCATCCCATAATTTCCTGTATTGGCGAAGATACAGCCAAAACCAGGCTTCAAAAAATGCAATCAGGACCCGAACAAGGGACCCGAACCTACGGCGAGCGGTCGATGGGTATGGGCCTTCATCTGCCGCTTCTTTTCGGCCGCCAGGGCCTCCTGCAAATCAAAAAAGAGATTGTGCATCACCAAGCGCTGATGCCCATTGCGCTCCAACCTGTAGGCTGCCGTTTCAAGGGCTTCCTGCATGGCTGCAAGGCTGGGTGCCGAAATAAAAGGGGAGAATTTCACGATGAAATCGTTTTCTTC
>RFPG01000398.1 GCA_009926245.1 Sphingobacteriia bacterium
TTGGATTCGGCCGGGCTCATCGCATCCCGCACCAATGAATTTGCCTTGCTCCAGGAATTGAGGCCAGAATATTCGACTTCGATTCAATGGGGGCGCACCCGTTACGGCCGGCGGGGGATCCTGGATTGGCGCTGGGAAAGCCATTGGTTCGGACACCTGCTCGAAAACATGATTGATAGTCGACCGGTCGCCATCCAAACAGACGGTTCCCAGATTTTTTCGTACCTCAATATCAACCGCGCCTACACCACCGGCATCGAAAACAAACTAAGCTTGGAGCATCCACGTTGGTCCGCCAACTTGGGTTGGCAAATGTTATGGACGGGCCGACCGGAGGATTGGACTCGTATCCGTAACAATGAAGTGTACACCCGAGGCGAGGACGGATTTAGCCGACTGATGCGGGCCTCCGATTACCGGGGATTGCCTTTCCGCTCCAACCAACAGGTGCAGATTGGCCTGACCAAAATTCTAGCAAAGGATTTTTATCTGCGTTGGCAGACCACCTACCGTTCCTCTTGGTTGACGGCCGACACCGATGGTAATGGCCTGTACAATCGTCAGGATTTGCGGGCCGCCGGTTTTGCGGTGCACCGACTGGTGGGTGGCGGGCCGATCACCTGGAACAAGTCCGGGGTGGTTCTCCAATTTCAAGCCGGGATTGATAATCTATTTAATTATCGCGATGCGTTTTTTGTACCAAACCTTAATCCCCGGTCGTTGTTTATTCAATTCGAATGGCGCCCTGCGCCCTCGAATCTTCCTTGACCTTTGACCCAAACCTGACCCAAAACTCCAGCTATGAAAAGCCTCTTCCCCCAACGTCTTTCCTTCAAAACCATCGCCCTTTTCCTTGGCTTTGCGGCATTCACCATTGCCTGCGATGACAACAACCCCATCCCTCCGGTGGGACTGCAGGCCGTGACGGTTCAGAACCTCATCGCGGATACCATCATTGGGATAACCCCCGGTGTACCCCCGGCCGGCGGGATTCCTTTCGGCGCTGGCAAATTCACCTTCTACAGCCTGGAGACCAATTCCATCATTCCCTCCACCGACTCAGCCACCAATCGTTGGGAT
>RFPG01000399.1 GCA_009926245.1 Sphingobacteriia bacterium
TCCGGGCCGTCGGACCGTGCCGTGATACTGAGCCGTTCCGGGCCGTCGGACCGTGCCGTGATACTGAGCCGTTCCGGGCCGTCGGGTAACAATGAATAAATACGGGCGAGGTCCCAGGCTTCGTCGGGGCCTATGGGCGGTAACAAACTCGGAAAACAATGGGCCAGCATGGTTTTGCCACAACCGGGGGGACCCATGAGGAGGACGTTGTGGCGGCCGGCGGCAGCGACCTGCAGGGCGCGCTTGGCCAAGGCTTGGCCCCTGACCTGCTGCAGGGGTCGCTGGGCGGCAACGCCGCCGGGTACCGAAGGTACCGCCGCCGGCCCAGGCCGCGAGGCCGGACCGGGCTGCGACGGACCGGGCTGTGCCAGCCCAGGCCGCATCACAGAGGCAGGCGAAGCGGACTCCTCCGGGCAGCCTTTCATAACAAATTCCACCACATCGCGCAGGGAATCAAATGCAAACGCTTTGACACGCGGGCACCACAACGCCTCGGGTAGATTGGCCCTTGGCATGATAACCCCGCGATAGCCTTGCCGATCCGCCAAATCCATCACCGACAAAATTCCCCGCACCCCTTTGATCCGCCCGTCCAACGACAACTCTCCTATCACCAAAAAGTCCCCCAAACGGTCCGATTCCAAAATCCCTGCTTCGGCCAACAACCCCAAGGCAATGGTCAAATCATAAGCCGCCCCCTCTTTGCGCAAATCGGCCGGGGCCATGTTCACCAAATGACGGCAACGGGGCAAGTGAAAACCCGCATTGCGTACCGCATTTTGGATACGTAATTGCCCTTCGCGCACCGCCGAATCCGCCATCCCCACCAAATAAAACCCAAAGGACCGGGGATCCGAATCCACTTCGACCGTCAGCAAGCGAGCCTCCAGGCCCTGCAACAAACCGCTATATACCCTTACCATTTGGACGCGAAACTCCGCTTCGACCCCCCGACGACCCGTCATCAAGCGTTTAAACACACTTGCTTTAAACACCCTGGTTTTTGCGTATTTTTGCCAACCCTCGGGTGATTAGCTCAGCTGGTTTAGAGCACTGCCTTGACAGGGCA
>RFPG01000400.1 GCA_009926245.1 Sphingobacteriia bacterium
GCAGGCAAAAGCGTCTACGCCAGGGATGCCTACGCTTGTGCTGATCCTGCCCACCGATTGAATATTCGGGTTATAACCGAACTGGCTTATTCCAACCTCTTTTGCCACAACCTTTTTCTGCGCCCAACAGCCGAAGAATTGACCCAAGCCGGTGAGCCGGAATGGACCATTGTATGCGCTCCGGGTTTCCGTGCCGAGCCCGATAGGGACCATACCCGCCAACACAATTTTGCGATTTTGAATTTCACCCGCAAAATCATTCTTATCGGGGGTACCGGTTATACCGGGGAAATGAAAAAAGGCATCTTTGGGGTCCTGAATTTTGTCCTACCTCATAACAAAAAAGTATTGTCCATGCATTGTTCCGCCAACAGCGGTGCCCAAGGGGATACGGCTTTGTTTTTTGGTTTATCGGGTACGGGCAAAACCACTTTATCGGCCGATCCCAACCGTCGCCTGATTGGGGATGATGAACACGGGTGGAGCGATACTTCGGTGTTTAATTTTGAGGGGGGGTGCTACGCCAAGTGTATCAACCTGACCCCCGAAAAGGAGCCCGAAATATGGAAAGCCATTCGTTTTGGTTCCATTGTAGAGAACATTGTTTTCAAAGAGGGAACCCGGGTTGTGGACTACGATAACGGTTCCAAAACCGAAAATACCCGCTGCGCTTATCCCATTCATTACATTGACAACGCCATGGTTCCCTCCGTGGGGTCTCATCCCAAGCATTTGTTCTTTTTGACCGCGGATGCCTTTGGGGTATTGCCTCCGATTAGCCGCCTCAACGAGGCCCAGGCCATGTATCATTTCATATCGGGGTACACGGCCAAAGTCGCGGGCACCGAGGTCGGGGTGACCGAGCCCCAAACAACCTTCTCGGCTTGTTTTGGGCGGGCTTTTTTACCGTTGCACCCTGGCCAGTACGCGACCTTGCTGGGTCAAAAAATGCAGGAACATCGCGTTCAGGTCTGGCTGGTGAATACCGGATGGAGCGGGGGACCTTACGGGGTGGGGAGTCGTATGAAATTGTCCTATACCCGGGCGATGATCAC
>RFPG01000005.1 GCA_009926245.1 Sphingobacteriia bacterium
GACAAGGAATAAAAAAACGCTTCCACTGTCTGACCAGACAAGGTCCTTCCGCTGTTATCCGTAATGGTACCGCTCACCATGATCGGCAGGGGTTCCTGCCCGCGGTCTTTGAAAAAATGATCGATCGCGTAGAGGGCGGCCTTGGCGTTGAGGGTGTCAAAAATGGTTTCCACCAAGAGTACATCCACCCCGCCGTCCACCAAGCCCCGAATCTGCTCGGTATACGCCTCCACCAATTCCGCGAAATAAACCGAACGGTACCCCGGGTTGTTCACATCCGGGCTAATACTCGCGGTCTTGTTGGTAGGACCAATGGCACCGGCGACAAAGCGAGGCTTGGCTGGATTCATCGCCGTTACCTGATCGGCTTGATCGCGGGCAATGCGGGCCGAGGCTACGTTCAGTTCGTAACTCAATTCTTCCATGCCGTAATCGGCCATGGAAATGCGTTGAGCATTGAAGGTATTGGTCTCCAAGATATCCGCCCCCGCCTCCAGGTAATCGCGATGGATTTGGGCGATGATATCCGGGCGGGTTAAGCTGAGTAACTCATTGTTACCCTGCACATCGCGGGGCCAATCCGCGAACCGAGTCCCGCGATAATCCGCCTCCGTCAGTTTGCGCAACTGAATTTGGGTTCCCATGGCTCCGTCCAACACCAGGATGCGTTGGGCGAGCGCTTCTTCTAATTTTTTTTGCATAAAAAAAGCCAAACTTTCGTGTGGCTTATCCGCAGGATGCGGGCTGCAGTGGTCATTGTCCCTTTTTGGACAATCACTCCTGCTTATCGGCTGCCTCAAGTTGTTGTCTGAGGCAACGGATTTGGCACCGGACCAACCGACAGCAGCGTGTCGTTTGCGGTTGCCAGGACATCGTAGGGCCGTTCCCTCCGTCCTTCTGGATAAGCTGCTGCAAAGATACGGTTATTCGTGCTGGAAAAAGTCTCTCATTCGGTCAAAAAACGAGGATTTTCCGGAATTATCCGCATTCGTGGGCTTGAAATTCTCCGAGACGGCCAACTTCTCCAGGGTTTCTTTTTCGTCCTTGGAAAGCTTGGTCGGAACAAAAACATTGACAAAAATGATGAGGTCACCGCGACCGTAGGCGTTGACCGCGGGCAGGCCCTTGCCCTTGAGGCGCAACAATTTGCCGGGCTGTGTCCCAGGCTCCAAGCGTATGCGCGCCCGGCCGTCCAGGGTAGGCACCTCAATCTGATCACCCAGAGCTGCCTGCACCACCGATACCGGGAGATCGTACAAAATATGATTGCCATCCCGTTTGAAATGTGGGTGGGCTTCCTCCTCCACCAGGACAATCAAATCACCGGGCTGCCCACCGTTGCGGCCGGCATTCCCTTTGCCCGAAACGCTCAGCTGCATGCCCTCCACCACCCCGGCGGGAATCTGAACCGAAATCACTTCCTCCTTGCGTTGCAATCCGTCGGGATCCACACCGGGGGGGCGTCGATCCACCATCTGCCCGCTGCCTTCGCAGTGGGGGCAGGTGCTGGCAGTGCGCATCTGGCCCAAGATGGTGTTGGTGACCCGCTGAATCTGGCCACTACCGTTGCAGGTTGCGCAGGCTTTGTAGGTCACCCCCTCGGCAGGAACTGCCTTGGTGACTTTAACTTTTTTCTCAACCCCTTTGGCAATTTCTTCCAAGGTCAATTTGACCCGTATTCTCAAATTAGCACCTCGGTTGGCCCGACGCCCGCCGCGGCCACCGCCACCAAAAAAACCCTCAAAGGGCGAACCATCGCTGAAGACATCCCCAAATTGCGAGAAGATATCCTCCATGGAGAATCCACCACCACCCCCTCCCATGCCTTGATCAACCCCTTGATGGCCAAAGCGATCGTAACGAGCACGCTTGTCCGAATTGCTCAAGACTTCGTAGGCTTCGGCTGCTTCCTTGAACTTCTCTTCGGCCTGGGCATCGCCGGGGTTTTTGTCAGGATGGAATTGCAAAGCCGCCTTGCGATAGGCTTTTTTGATTTCGTCTTCGCCGGCCTGACGGCCTACCCCCAACACTTCATAATAGTCTCTCTTGGCCATAACACCGGATAATTAAGAATCAATTTTTTTGAAAGTACAGGTCATTTCGATTCGAACGCATTCTTGCTTAGGAAGAATTAGCTTCCAACAATAACCTTGGAAAAGCGCAGGACCTGCTCGTTCAGCATATAACCCTTTTCGACTTCGGCCAAGACCTTGTTGGCTTGTTCGGGGGATGGGGCCGGCATTTGGGAAATCGCTTCGTGTTTTTCGACATCAAAATCCGAGCCTACCGCTTCGATGGGCTGCAGGCCTTTTTGGGTGAGGATGCTTTTGAACTTTTGGTAAACCAGATCAACACCATCGCGAATGGATACCACATCCGATGATTTGCCCATCACCTCCAAACCACGCTCAAAATCATCCAGGACTGGCAACAATTCCACAACGAGGTCTTTGCCGGCATTGCGGAACAATTCCAATCGCTCCTTGGCCATCCGCCTTTTGTAGGTTTCAAATTCCGAGAGAAGGTATAAATAACGTTGGCGTGCCTCCTCCAAATCGGCCTCTGGAGAGCGGCCTTGGGAGGTATTTTCGTTGACCTCCTGGGTTGACTCGGCGCCGTCTTCGGGGTTGGATTGGGGATTATCTTGATTAAAATCTTCTTTATCAGACATTTAATGATTTTTTAAGGGGTGAGCTTACCTACGTTGAGACCGCAAATATCCTGCCAAGTCGGTTTGCCCGTCTTTTTGGGCGTTTTTTGTGCCAATATGTCAGCCAAAGGACCTCCCAACCTTGGGTTTTAACTTCTATTTGGACACTTTAATGCGTATCATTGACATTCCAAAAATCCATCTTCATGGCCACCAATCGCCCACTTTTTCGCCAAGTCCTTGGCTTCGTTTGCTTAGCCTCCTCTTTCCTTGGGGGGGTCTTTCCGGCACAGGCCACTTCCGAAACCACCAAAGATCCTTTCGAAATTCGTTTGCCCTCTCCTCTCCCGTACGATGCCGACCGACAGGCCGTCCATCGGAGCAAGGCGGCTTGGCAAAATTTCTATCGTAAACATCCCCTTTGGAATGTTCTTTTTGATGAACATACCGGTCAACCGCATCGCATGTTTGGTCCGGCGATTAACATGCCCGGCTGGAGTGGATCCACGGACCCATCCAACCCAGCGAATCTACAGGCCTGCCTGTCTTTTTTGCAAAAAGAAACCGCCGGGTTTGACCTGCCGTTGAGCGAACTCCGTCCCGGTTCAGCCTATGCCTCCTCCAAATACCAGTACCGCTGGTTCGAACAATGGCATCGCGGCATGCAGGTGATTGGGGGTCGTCTGGGTTTCAAAAGCAGCCCGCAAGGGGGCCTGGTTTGGCTTGCCTCTGAATTGCACCCCCGTATCCTTTTGGAAGAAGGGCGACCCATCGGAGCAGATTTGGCGGCGCGCAAGGCATCCGAAGCCTGGAACATCCCGACCGTCACCGAAGTCGAACCCGGTTTAAAAATTTTACCCATTCCCGGATCCCAACCAGGCGAAATGCGTTACCATCGGGTCTATACGGTGATCGTAGAAGGCCAACCTCTAGGGGGCCGTCCGTTTCGCTATACCAGTCATGTCGATGCCGTCAGCGGAGTTGTCTGGATGCGCCAAGACCAAATCGTTGAATTCGCCCACGGGCCTTCCTCCAATGGCAATCTTACCATGGTCGGTCGGGTTTACCCCAGGCATCCGTTTGCCGCTTTGGATTCGGCCAGACCCTTGCCCCACCTTAAGTTCATCGTAGGTGGTAACACCTATTACACCTCCGCGGGCGGTACCTACGATTTGGGACTTCCGGGTTTACCAGTCACCGGGACTTTTCCGCTCGAAGGGCGATTTTCCAAAGTGGTCCAAGGCAACAACGGAACTACAACGCCCACCTTCAACCTCCTCATTGACGCGCAAAGAGATACGGTTCAGTACTTTGGTCGTGGCACTTCGACAACACTTTGGAACCAAGTGCCTCATTTGAGTGCTTACTACCATACCAACCGGGTCCACGATTACATGAAGAGTTTTCTGCCCAATTTTACGGCCTTGGACATTCCCCTTACCACCAAAGTTGAAAGAACGGATGGGAATTGCAATGCGTTTTTTAACGGGAACAGCATCAACTTCTACACCCAAGCCGCCGGCTGCAATACCTTGGCCGTGGTCGCCGATGTTGTTTACCACGAATACGGGCATGCCATTACCAATTATTTCTACAATGCCTTGGGGACCCCTTTTCGAAACGGAGCGGTGGGCGAAGGCTACTCGGATGTCTATGCCATCACCTTGACCGATACCCCCGTTTTGGGCGTTGGATTTAACATTACCAATCCCAACCTCATTGTTCGTCGCTACGATATCAACCCCAAAATCTATCCCCAAAACTTGGTGGGCCAGGTGCATGCCGATGGCGAAATCATCTGCGGGGCCTGGTGGAGAACGGCTCGTAACATGAATAGCAATGCCGGGATGATGGCCATTTTTAGCGAGTCCATGTACGGGCTGGCCAACGGTCCCAACGGCACCGAAGGAGTGGTTTATACCGACATCTTGGTTGATGCCCTTCAGGCCGACGATAACGATAACAACTTATCCAACGGCACCCCGAACATGACAGCAATCATTCAGGCCTTTGCCTTTCATGGTATCCGGATGTTGGCCAATGTGAGTTTTCAATACACCCCCCTCCCGGATGTTCCTGCGCTGACGCCTTCGGCCATTAATTTGACCCTCAACATCACCCCGCCTTTTGACAGCCTGGTAAGTGGGGCCCGACTCATCTACCGACTCAACAACAACCCGCTCACCAGTTGCGACACGGTTTTGTTAACCCGGGGCACAAGCGGTTCTTATTCCGGTAGTATTCCTGGTCAACCCCGCGGCACCATCGTCCGTTACTACGTCGGCCTGACCGACCTGACCGGAACATCGGGAGGGTCTTATCCGCCCTTTGCCGATCTGAGCTCCAACCCTGGTTTGTGGTTTAACTATTTGGTGGGTTTCCAAAACTTGACCAATATGGACCTCGAAAACCCGGCCCAAGACAGCAGCTGGCTGATCGGCTGGTCCACCGACAACGCCACCACGGGACGTTGGGAAGTGGGCGTGCCGGTCCCCTCCTATGTTACACCCGGGAATCCTTCAACGATTGTCCAAGCTGGAACCAATGCGACCCCCGGCGGAAGCCGCTGTGCCTTTACCGGCAATGCCCTCCCCGGTGATGACCCCGATACCGAAGACGTGGATGGAGGCCGAACCACCCTGCGGACCCCCAACATGGACCTTAGCGCCATGAACGACCCCGTTCTGGCTTATCATCGCTGGTTCACCAACGATATGGGCGACAATGCCGGTGCGGATTTTTGGGAAGTCTACATCAACAACGGAACGACCACCTGGAAATTAGTGGAACGCACCAATCGCAGCGATCGTCAATGGCGCCGCAATGTGTTCCGGGTCAGCGATTATGTGACACCCAACGCGACGGTTCAACTCCGTTTTATCGCCAACGACCAGGCCCCCGCCAGCACCGTCGAAGCCGCGGTGGACCGAATCCAAACCTTCGTGAATGCTTTTGGCGCAGGGGTTCCATCCGAGACCGCCCTTCGTACCCGTCTTTTTCCCAACCCATTTCGTCAAAACCTGGTGTTGGAACACAGCATGAATCAAGCGGGCGAGCTCATCCTTGAGCTCTCCACCACCGATGGCCGCGTAGCCTTGACCCGTCGTTTGCAGGCCACCCCCGGTAGCAATCGCTGGGAAATTGAAACAGCAGAACTACCCGTAGGACTTTATTATGCGCGCATTTTGAGCCGTGATGGGGTCTCTCCCATCCTCAAAGTGGTCAAAAAACCTTAGAAAAATCTCCATGAAGGTATCTTACCGTTGGCTATGCCGGTATTTTGACCTGGAACCTGATTCCTCCGCCTTGCCGGAACCGGATCGCGTTGCAGCGACTTTAACGGCTTTGGGCCTTGAAGTCGAAGACGAGCTGATCATCGGCCGCCGTCCTGAACAGTTGCAGGGGCTGGTGGTGGGCGAAGTGGTGGAATGTGTTCCTCACAGCGGTGCGGACCGATTGCGCGTGACACAGGTGAATGTGGGGCAACCGGAACTGCTCAAGATTGTCTGCGGGGCTCCCAATGTGGAGGCTGGGCTCAAAGTGGTGGTGGCCCCGGTAGGAACCACCTTGTTCCCTTTGAATGGCGAACCACTAACCATCCGCATGGCCAAGATTCGAGGCGAGCAAAGCCAAGGAATGTTATGCGCCGAAGATGAACTGGGCCTGGGTCCGGATCACGACGGTTTGTTGGTCTTGCCCAGGGAAGCAGTACCCGGTACCCCCATCATCGAGGTCCTTCCTACGGAGATGGATTGGGTGTGGACCCTCGGACTGACCCCAAACCGCATGGACGCCCTCAGTCATTACGGGGTAGCGAGGGATTTGGGTGCAGCCTTGGCTTTGCCTATGATACCCTTGGCCTGTTTGTGCCGGGAGAATTCGCCCTTGGACCATGACGGCCATCCCCTACCGGCTTATGGAAGCTCGTCCAGCGGTTATGAACCGATGCACCTTGGGATGGAAACAGGCAGCGATTGCCCACGGCTTGCCGGCTTGGCCATCGAAGGGGTCCGTATAGGCCCTTCCCCGGAATGGCTCCAGAACGCATTGCTTGCTTTGGGCCACAAGCCCATCAACAATATCGTCGATATCACCAATTGGGTTCAATTTGAGTTGGGTCAACCACTGCATGCTTACGATCGCTCTTATCTGGAAGGGAACCGATTGGGGGTCCGCAGGGCCCGTCAAGGCGAGCGCCTACGCTTGTTGGATAACAAAGAGTACAATCTTAGCCCGGTCAACCTGGTCATCGAAGACGGCGTGAAGGCCGTGGGCTTGGCCGGTGTGATGGGGGGCGCAGGGGATTCCATCCACCCAGACACCACCGATATCTACCTGGAATGCGCCTGCTTTGACCCTTCGACCATCCGAGCCTCGGCTCGTTCCTTGGGTCTGCGCAGCGAAGCCTCCTACCGATTTGAGCGAGGCACCGATCCTGAATTGGTACCCTTGGCCCTTGAATGGGCAGCCGCTTTGATTTTGGATGCAGCAGGAGGTAGGCTTCCTCATCCCATGCAGCTTTTGACTGTTCCGCTAACGGACCCCCAACCGGTCCTCTTGAGCTCTCGCAAAATCCAACAAATTGCCGGGTGCCCGGTGCCTGACGACGAAACCGAGCGCATTCTCAAGGCCTTGGATTTTGAGCTACAGCCCCTGCCAAAGGATGCCCATCACGAGAACGATGGCTCTGCATGGATGGTTCGACCTCCTTTTTATCGCAGGGATGTTCGAAGGGCCGTGGACATGGTTGAAGAGGTCCTAAGGGTCTGGGGTTACGACCGCATCCCCATCCCCGATCAACATCGCTACCGCAACCTTTACCCGGCACCTTCGGCCCAGCCCGGCACCCAAGAAAAAATATCCCAATGGCTGAGTGCCCGCGGTTTTCATGAATTTGTGGGCCTTTCCTTTGTTTCACCCGCTGAATTCCAGGCGGTTGAATCAAATCTAAGCCGAGGGGTCCGGGTGCTTGGGCCCGTGAACGAACAAATTCCCCTCCTACGCCCCTCCCTCCTCCTGAGTGGGCTCAAGCATCTGGCCTACAACCTAAATCGTCGCCAAAACGACGTACAATGTTACGAATTTGGCCGAAGCTATGCCTTGGACGAGCATGGACGACCCGAAGCCGAAAAGGAGGAACTCTGCGTCATGGTCACTGGGCAACAATTTCCCGAAACCTGGTACCGAGCGGCTTCTCAGGTGGATGGCCCCTATTTACAGGGGCATGTGCAGGACCTGCTGGCCTTCTTGGGTTCAACCAAGCCCTTGGACAACGCCGCCGTTCAGCCCATCCCCGCCCCTTTGCTGGATCTCTACGGAATCCGTCAGCCGGTCTTTGCCTGCATTCTGAATTGGACCGACTGGGTTCAAGCCCCTGGAACCCCGGCTCTCACCTACCGGGATATTCCTCGCTTTCCCTCGGTTCGCCGGGATTTGGCCTTGGTGGTTCCTGCCTCGGTCCCTTACCAAGCCATCGAGGACCTGGCCCGCCAAAACGGAGGTCCTTACTTGGAAACGTTCTATCTTTTTGACCTCTACAAGGGCCAAGGGCTGCCGGCCGACCATGTTTCCTACGCCATCGCTCTGGTTTTCAGGCATCCTGAACAAACCCTGACCGACCAAGAGGTGGAGGGGACAATTCAAAAAATGCTGGTTAACTTTGAGACATCTTTAGGAGCCCGATTGCGTCGTTAGGATGAAAACCGGAGAATTGTTGTCCAAACTGGAGGGCCTGCGCAGGCAGGCTGATTTTGCCGAGAACCGAATCGAGCGTGTTCTTGCCGAAAACGCTGAACTTCAGTCCAAAAACAAGCGTCTGGAAAACAGCCTTCGAACCCAAAAAAGCGAGCTTGAAGCACTCAAGGAGGAATTCAGAACCTTGCAGTTGCAACGAGCCCTGACTGGGAACGACCAAACCCGTCATCAGGCCAAACTGAAGATGAACCAAATAATCCGAGAAATAGACCTATGCCTTGCCCAACTGCAAGAATAGCCTGACCCTCAAACTTCCTATGCAACCGAGCGAAATCCAAATCCAGATAGGGAACCGAACCTACCCCCTCCAGGCCCCGGCCGAGGAATTGGAACGATTACGCCAAGCTGAATCTCTACTCAACGAACGCCTCACCCAGTACAAAACCCAACATCCCGGAGCAGATCGCTTTGACTTGTTGGGAATGACCGCCTATTTTTTGGCTCACAGCCTTCTCCAAGCCCAACAAAGCCCATCCGCCAGCGGCAGGGACCAAGGAATCATGGACGAAGCGACCGCCCAACAAATCGGCGAGGAACTCGAGGCCCTTGAATCCAGCCTGAACAGGATGTTGCAAAAACGAAGCACGAGCAAGGAACAGGCCATCTGACCGGTTGGGCGTTAACCCAAAACGCCCATGAACCTCCAACTCATCCTCAGTATACTGCTCGCCGGCGCCGCCGGATTGGGCCTTGGCAAATTCGTTTTTGCCGTTAAAGCCGGCCGCGAAAAAGAAGAAGCCGAAAAAGAAGCCAAACGCATTCTCTTCGAAGCCGAAACCAAAGCCGAAGCCTTCCGAAAGGAAAAGGAACTTCAGGCCAAAGAGCGCTTCATCCAGCTCAAATCCGAGCACGAAGCCGAAGTCCAGCGCAAAAACCAATCGATTCAATCCAGAGAGCAGGGCCTCATCACCAAAGAGCAGCAACACAAACAAAAAGAACAGACCCTCAACCAAAAACTGGAACAAGCGTCCCGCAAAGAGAACGAACTGGAGCAAAAGAAACAGCAATTGGATCGCTTGAGCCAGAACCTACAACAACAAGAGCAGGAGCTTTCCAAGGCGCATCTGCGCACGGTGCAGGCTCTTGAAAAGGTCGCTGGCCTCAGCGCCGAACAGGCCCGCCAGCAACTTATGGAATCCCTGATGGACGAAGCCCGTAGCCGTGCCTCCGCCTCCATCAAGGACCTGGTGGACGAAGCCAAGCTGAATGCCCACAAGCAAGCCAAAAAAGTGGTGATCGAAACCATCCAGCGCAGTGCGACCGAACATTCCATCGAAAACTCGATCTCGGTATTCCAAATCAAAAACGACGAAATCAAAGGCCAAATCATTGGTCGCGAAGGCCGAAACATCCGAGCTCTTGAAGCGGCAACCGGTGTGGAATTCTTGGTGGACGATACCCCAGAGGCCATCATCTTGTCCTGCTTTGATCCATTGCGTCGTGAAATTGCCCGCCTCGCCCTTCACCGTCTGGTGAGCGATGGCCGAATTCACCCGGCCCGGATTGAAGAGGTAGTGGCCAAAACCAAAAAACAAATCGAGGACGAAATCGTCGAAATCGGCGAAAGAACCTGCATCGATCTGGGAATCCACGGATTGCACGCGGATTTGGTTCGTTTGGTAGGCAAAATGCGCTACCGCTCCTCCTACGGTCAAAATTTGTTGCAACACAGCCGAGAAGTCGCCAACCTCTGTGCTACCATGGCGTCGGAATTGGGTCTCAACCCCAAACTGGCCAAGAGGGCCGGCCTGCTTCACGATATCGGCAAGGTTCCGGACGATCAGCCCGAACTTCCTCATGCCTTGCTAGGGATGCAGTTGGCCGAAAAATGCAAAGAACACCCCGTGATTTGCAATGCCATTGGTGCCCACCACGATGAAATCGAGATGACCGATCCGATATCGGCCATTGTCCAGGCTTGCGATGCCATATCGGGGTCCCGGCCCGGCGCCCGCCGTGAAGTGGTGGAGGGCTATATCAAGCGCCTCAAGGAGCTCGAAAACATGGCTCAATCCTTCAAGGGAGTCGAAAAGGCCTTTGCCATCCAGGCGGGTCGTGAACTCCGAGTGGTGGTGGAGGCTGACAAAATTTCGGACGAACAATCCGAATTGATGTCGGTGGAATTATCGCAGCGGATCCAAAACGAAATGCAATACCCTGGCCAAATTAAGGTAACCGTGATCCGCGAAAAGCGGGCGGTTGCTTACGCCAAGTGAGTAGGGTAGGTTAACCAACCCTCGGGGCCTTTGAGTTGGAGACCCCCAGGACCATCCACCACCCGTCCAATTACATCGCATTGGATCCCAAAATGTCGTCCCCATTGGAGAGCGGTTTCCGCAAGCTCCATGGGAAGGTACACCTCCAATCGGTGACCCATATTGAAAACCCGGTACATCTCTTCCCAAGTTGTTCCGCTTTGACGCTGAATCAAATCAAACAAGGGTGGAAGCGGCAGTAAGTTGTCCTTGATCACCGTGGCGTTCCCCACAAAATGCATCACCTTGGTCTGACCCCCGCCGCTGCAGTGTATCATTCCGTGAAGACGCGATACCCCCAGGTCCTGAATCAAGGTTTGAATCAATGGAGCATAGGTCCGGGTGGGCGAAAGAAACCAACGCCCAAAATCCAACCCCTCCCTTTCTTGGGTCGGCGCCAAACCAAGTTCACGCTCCAAGAGGGTATTCAAATCCTCGGTGAGGAGAAGCCTGCCGCTATAACATAATTCTTTGGGGACCCGTGGATCCAAGGTTTCCGGATACAATTCCCGGTAGCGTTGGTCCAGTAGGTCGTGCCGTGCGGAAGTCAATCCATTGGACCCGATTCCGGAATTGGGGATGGCTTCGTAAGCACAGACCCCGTGGGATGCAAAGCCCACCACGGCATCTCCGACCGCAATACGATGATTCGAGAGAACACCGGATCTAGGCATCCGGGCGGTCATCGTTGAATCAACTACCACGGTTTGAATCAAATCACCCAGATCGGCTGTTTCACCGCCACCAGAATGCACCAACACGCCCCAACGCTCCAATTCCTCCAAATATTCGGCGGTCCCTTGAATCAAGGCCGACAAAACGTCCCCCGGAATTCGATGCTTGTTACGGCCCAAGGTGGACGAAAGCAAAAAGGGGCCCGTTGCCCCGGCGCAACACAAGTCATCCAAGTTCATCACCACGGAATCCCTGGCGATGCCTTTCCATACGTCGGTATTCCCTGTTTCTTTCCAATACAAATAAGCCAGAGCCGACTTGGTCCCGGCACCATCCGCATGAATCAAATTGCAGAAATCGGGGTCACCACCCAAAACATCCGGTAAGACCTTGCAGAAAGCCAAAGGAAACAGTCCTTTTTCGAGGCCGGCGATGGCCCGATGAACATCGTCCTTGGTGGCCGATGCACCCCGGGCTAAATACCTTGAACTACCTTCCCCTACCTCACTCATGGCCTGGCAGCGGGGCGGACCGGGCGTGGTTTTTCGGAGATGGCCGTGTACAGCGTTTCTTCCGTGCTTTCGGTCTCTTCACCGGTAACCCGACGGTACTTAACAATGACCCGATCCAAATCAATGGATGTGATACTAAAAGTCGTTCGGCGATTGACTTGATGTTCCTGCTCCGTGCAACGGACTTTGTCTTTGCAACGATTCAGCAAACGGGATTCCCCGTAGCCGATGGCTTTGAGGCGCGTTGAATCAATGCCTTGGGAACGCAGGTAATCCACCACCGACTGAGCGCGGCGCTGGGATAATTTGCGGTTGTATCCATCGGAACCCCTTGAATCGGTATGGGAATTAATCGCAATTGAAATATTGGGGGATTTGTTAAGAAAGCGAACCAAGGAATCCAAGGCCACCATGGATACGGGGCGCAATCGAGAACTATCGTAATCGTAGAGAATATCCGTAAGAATGAACTCCTCGGTGGGAACCAACTTCATGGGCAGGTCCATGACCCAATCGATATCATCCCGCGTTTGGTAGGTATCAAAGGAGGTATCCGTTGGATAATAAAGCAAGCGCTGCACTGGACCCGCATGCAGTCCTGCAGGGATTTTGGAACGCGGAACCGTAGCCTCTAACACATAACGTACATCTTCTCTGATTTTGAAGGAATACGCACCTTGGGAATCGGTCTCTGTTTCGTAGTATGTGCTGTCCTCCAACAAGAGACGAACCACCGCCCCCGGTAAAGGCTTGCGGGTGGTATCGTCGATGACTTGGCCCTTGAGGCTGAGTCGGTAAGGAATGAAATTCCACAAGTAGATGTCATCGCTACCACGGCCTTCCAATCGACTCGAGACCAAAAATCCGTTTCGAAGTTTGGGGTTGGCTGTGAATCCAAAATCATCGGCCCCTGAATTGATGGGATTCCGCATGTTCTGGGCCTGCTCCCAATCGGAACCACCCCCACTGCTGCGAAAAATATCCAAGCCCCCCATGCCCGGGTGCCCATCGGATGCGAAAAACAAAACCGTGTCGGATGCATGGATAAAAGGAAACATCTCATCCCTTTCGGTGTTGATGGTGGCTCCCAGATTCACCGGCTCTTCCCAAGTATCGTCCTGGGTCCGGTTCATGAACCAAATATCCCGTCCGCCGTAACCCCCTTCGGCATTGTTGGCAACAAAATACAATTTGTCTTCGTTGACCGAAATCGAAGGATGACCCACATCGATGGTATCCGCAAAGATGCTGATGGGTTCCGGTTCGGACCAGCCGGTGATTTCACGGGTGGTTTTGAAAATTCGACAAACGCCTTTCTTGGCATTGCACCTCGTAAAATACATGGTATTTCCATCGGTCGTCAGACTGGGCGTCCCCTCGTTCCCCGTGGTATTAATCAAACCCGGAACAGGACGAAGTTTGGTCCACTTGCCCTGCCCATCCACATAGCTCTCGAACAAATCGCTGAAGTCTTCGCCCAGGCGACCGTATAATTTGGTCCCCATGGCATCGGGGCGGGTCGAACTAAGGAGAATCGCATTGGTCTTCATCGGGGCGATTCCAAACTCCGAATTCTTGGTGTTAAATCGCTTGATGTTCTCTACGGTATACCTTGCTGGCTTTTCGAGCCAAGTCTGAGCCAGTCGACAAGACTCGATCAACCATTTGATGTATGGCTCTTCGGGGCGCAATCGCAAATAGGCCTCGTATTGATCAATCGCCTCGGGGTAACGCTCCAAGGCCCTCAAGATGGTGCCGTATTGAATATGAATTGCCTCGTTGGCATAACCCATTTTGAGCGCCTTCGCATACCATGGATCGGCGTTCTTGATTTCGTTGGCCATCCGGTAACATTCGGCAATCAAGAACGGAACTTCCTTGTCCTTTTTGTCAAAGCGTAGGGCATTCTTGTAATGCTCGATCGCAAAAAAATAGTTCTCGGCTTTGTAGGCACGGTCCCCCTCCAAGCGTGCCTCGTTAACAACTTTTTTGGCAGACCCCAAGGTATCGGCCTCGTCGGCAAGTTTCTGAATAAAACCCGGGGTTTTCTTGGTTTTGTCGGTGGCTTTGGCGGTTGCCTTGGGGGTATCCTGGGCCTGGGCGGGCAGCCAGGTACCCATGAACATCCAACTGAAAGCCGCGCACAGCGCTAGGGTTCCGAATCGTTTCATGTCTAGGGGTACAGGGGTCAACAAGAAAGGGCAAATCAGCCCCGAATCAAGGCAATTTCAATTTCTTTTTGGCGGTTTCCAGCAAGTTATCGGAATCCTTGGTATAGAGGAAGTTCCCACTGCTGGTATCAAAAATATAATCGTAATTTCCCTCTTTGGCGATGGCCTTGATGGCCTCTTCGGCCTTTTGAATGACCGGCCCCAGCAAATCTTCTTTGCGCTTGGCAATATCCTGTTGAGCGCGTTGCTGAAAATTATCGATATTGGATTGAAGATCCTGGATTTCTTTGGTCTTGTATTCACGCAATGATTCACTCCACTCCTTGCTCTTGGACTGAAAATCGGCGTATTTCACTTTGAGCTCGCTCAACATCGCCTGGACCTGGGTTTCCATTCCCTCGGCAAAGCGCTTGAGGCTGTCCTCTGCTTTTTTGGTTTCTGGCATCAAGGAAACCAACTCACCGGAATTGATATGTCCCAAACGGGGGCCCTGAGCCAAGGCCGGTTGAACAAGACCTGAAGCCAAAGCCAAAACAAGGCCGAGGAAAAGGAGACGAGATGGGGAGAAAAACAGGGTCTTCATGGGGCTCTTTGGGATTTGGTTGGAAGGGGTTTAAGGCATTCGTTGGGAGCCGACGGCCGGGGCAGGTGGCTGGGTGGCTTTGGGCGGTGTTTTGGTGTTAGTGGTTGGTTTGGGTTGGGCTTTGGCCGTTGTACTCTTTCGGACAACGCCCATCGCTGCCAAAATTTCGTTGCTTTTGTCCAACTTGGGGCTGACAAAAAGCAGCTGGTTTCCGGCGGCTCTGTCAAATATAAGGTCGTAGCTTTTATCACGGGCATATTTCTGGACCGCCGCGTAGATTTTGTCCTGCAAAGGACGAATCAGGTCCTGCTGCCTTTTGAAGAGGGCGCCCTCTTCGCCGAACTGCTCTTTTTGCCAGGCCAGCAGCCTTTCCTCCCGGGCTTTGATCTCTTCCAATCGCTCCCGTTGCATGCTTTCGGTTAGCAGGGGACTTTCGGCCCGCATGGTACGGTAGAGTCGCTCTATTTCCTGCTTCATCTCATCGGCTTCGGCATTCCAACGCTCCACCTGCACCTTGAGCTCGCTTTGGGCCGCCGCATACTCACTCATCTGACCCAGCATGTATTCGGTGTCCACATAGATATACCGTTGGGCATGGGCCGTAGGACCTCCCAGCCCCTGGATCAAGAGCGCCACCCAAATCCCTGCCAAGACCTTTTTCATTCTCTTAGAACGATTGACCAATGGAAATATGCACATTGCCTTTGTGAACCTCACCAGCCCCGGGGACCGGATCCATCCCATAACCCCAATCCACACCTAACAGACCAAACATGGGCAGAAAGACGCGCACCCCAACGCCGGCCGAACGGTAATTGAGGAAGGGATCAAATTGCCTGACTTTGCGAAAAGAATTCCCCGCCTCCAGAAAGGTCGTGGCGTAGATGGTTGCGCTGGGATTGAGCGACAAAGGATAACGCAATTCCAAGGTGTATTTCTGAAAAGCCGTCGCACCCAGCAATTGACTGGTCTGGGGATCGCGGGGGGTCAACGAATT
>RFPG01000041.1 GCA_009926245.1 Sphingobacteriia bacterium
GGGTAAATCCAGAGGCCTCACATACAATTCCACCGCCAATTCCGGATGAATGGGCGATATACTGATGATCTCCTCGCCTTCTTTGACCAATTCTCCCAAGCCGGTTTTGCGGGCCTTGGTAATAATGCCGGTTTGGGGCGCCAAGACCCAATAGAGCCCGTTGCGGTATTGAAAATTGGCGTATTGGTTGGATAATTTGTTGAATTCCGATTCGGCTTCGAAATAAGCCGACTGAGCAGCAAAACTTTCGGAATTGACTTTGGCAATTTTCTCCTGATAGTCGTTGTCCAGCGAATTGATTTCGATTTCGGCGTTGATGACTTCGTTCCGAGACTTGAGCAAATTGTTTTGGGCGCTAATTCTCTTTGCGCGGGCGTCTTGGGCTTTTTGTCGTCGGGCTTCGAGTTCGTTGATGGGTTGGAGGCCTTCTTTGTAGAGGGCATTGGAACGATCCAATTGGCTCTCGGCAATTTGGAATTGCGTCTGCGCGGCAATCAAATCGTTGCTGTCCGATTCAACTTTGAGTTTGGCTTGTATTAATTTGTTACGGGCTTGATCTAATTTATTCAATCGGCTCGCCTGCAGTGCTTTGAGCTGCCGCTCCAAGGCATCTACTTTGGATTGATAGGCTTTCACCTTGGAGGCCGCGGCCGCTGCTTGGTTGGCGGTGCGCTGCAGGAGCGATGTATCAAAAAAGGCCTCCTTGATTTCAGAAAGGTGTAGCAGAGTGTCCCCTTTGCGGACGGTATCTCCCTCTTGGACATACCACTTCTCAATGCGGCCTCCAATGATGGATTGCAAAGTCTGCGGACGTTGATCCGGCCTCAGGGCCGTGACATAGCCGTTGCTCTGGATGTTTTGGGTCCAGGGCATGAACAAAAAGATCAGACCCAGGATGCCCAGGCCCACAATCCAATGCCGGATTCGGTGCGGTGGGCGGGTTTTTTCTCCGTGCTGATAGGATTCCAGGTTTTCCTTGGGATAAACCTTGTCAACCGATTGGGGGGATAAATTCAACATAGGATGAGTTGCCTTGTAGGGGTTGTTTGGGTTCTCGAATTAAGAAAGACGCGTGAGTTGTCCGTTGATAAGTTCGTAACGGAGGTCACAGGCTTCCATCAAAAGGGGGTCGTTGCTGAAGGCCACCAGGGTCCAAGGCTGTTGGGTGAGGGTTCGGTAGATTTCGACCTTCTCGTCCTGGGTTAAGGACGAAAAGACATCCTCGTAGATCATCAGACCCGGTTGCTGGACCAGGGATCGCGCCAGGA
Organism: Sphingobacteriia bacterium; assembly: GCA_009926245.1. GTDB lineage: Bacteria > Bacteroidota > Bacteroidia > UBA7662 > UBA7662 > SYHX01. The sequence goes on from RFPG01000041.1 coordinate 1,269, forward strand.
CCACCCGTTTGGCAGCGGTGGCTGACAGCGGAGAACCTTCGGATTGCAGGGGTGTGAACAGTCCTTTTTCCAGGTTCTTCAGGTAGGGTTGAAGTCCTACATCGTTGCAGGCCTTCATGACTTGGTCTGCGGTACAGCCTCTTCCCAAATCAATGTTATTGTACAAAGTTTCTTCAAAGACGCCCTCCGTATTCAAGCAATGTCCCAAACGTTGGTTTAGGGCAGAGCGATCGATCCATTCCAATGGTTTTTGATCCACCAAGACCTGGCCTTGCGATGCGCTGTAAATCCCTGTCATCAACTTCAACAAGGAGTTCTTGCCGCTTCCCCCTCGACCCGTGATGCAGATTTTTTGGCCGGCCTGGATTTGAAGGTTTAGGTCGCGGAATTTCCATTGGGCACTATCGTCGTATTTGAAGCTCATATTGTTTAAAGTCAATGACAAAGGCCCATGGTCGCGTAAGTCCGATCGCTGTTCCGCTGTGACGGTCGAGGCTTCTTTCAGAGGCAAATCTGCCACATGGGCAACCTTGGTGACCGAAGTAATAAGATCATAGATTGAATCCATTTGGAAAATGATTTTCTCAAGGGCTGAGATAATGAGCAGAACCACAATTTCGGCCGCCACAAATTGGGCAAGATTGATTTGTTGTTTCTTGAGGAGTATAATTCCCAATGCCATCAGACTTCCGATGACCAGCAGTTTCATCAAGACCAGCCCCCAATATTGGATTTTGAGGATGCGGTAATGGGCGTTGCGGTCTTCGAGGTAGGCATCCACTTCGGCGTCCATTTTTCGGATCCCGGGCTCTAGGCTTGGGAGGAGTCGCAAGGTGGTGGAAAGACGGGCCATTTCTTCGAGCCAGAAAACTACTTTGTACTTATGGCCGGATTCTTTGATGCTGTAATGGAGGGCCCTTTTGCCCAGTAGAACGATGATAAAATAAAAAAGCAATAACAAAATCAGGGTTAATGCAATGAAGATGGGGTGGTAGAAGGACAAGAGCAGCAGTCCAAAAATCATCTGGAAAAAGGCCGTGCTAAAGTCCATAAGGGCCTTTTGGAGACTGGATTGGATGGCGACCACGTCAAAGAATCGGTTCATCATTTCGGGCACATATCCCCGGACCAATCGCTGCAGGTCTAGGCGCGGTATGCGATGAACAAAATCAAAGGCACCCCGAACGAAAAGCATTTGGCGCACATGCTCGCTTATATTGAGTTGATGGATATTCATCCAACCGTTGAGGACGGTGGCCAGGACAATCACCGCCATGATCAAATACAGCGATGAGGAGGGTTGACCGGTGATGAGGTATTGGATGATGGCTTGCAGGCCCAGCGGGAGGCTGAGGGATACCAAGCTGTTCAAAAGCGCAAAGAGGTAGATTTCTTTGATTTCGGATTTGAAATTCTCCAACAGCTTGAAAAGCCTTTGTACGGGGCTCATGCTATGGTGGTTATCGTGTAAAGAGGCCATGGGGTTGATTTCAGACAGTTCGGGGTTGGGTGGTCAAGCGTTCAATGATTTGGCAAACGTAACGGTAGGTTTGTTGGGCTGTTTGGGAACTCGTTGAGTTGGGGGCGGGTAATTCGGTAAGGGAAGGAAGGTGCTCGGCATAGAATGGTTGCATCATGACCGAGGCCAAAAGCGTGCTAATCAGTGATTTGGGGAACTCAAAATCCGGAGCTTCTTCGTGCAACCACTCACTCATTTGTTTGACAAGGGATTTAAGGGCACGGTGGGCTCCATCTTGGTTTTCGTGGTCCACATGTTGGCTAAAATAGGCCTTGATTGATTGATGGGTGAGGATTTTGTGCATGCAGTGAAATGAAACCCCGTCCGATGGCCAGGAATGGGCTTCTGGAAAACACATGATTTCGAAGGCTTTTTCAAGGGCTTGCTTGCCTCGGAGGCCGGTTTGACAACACCTTTGATCCACCTGTTGATTCAACCATTCCCAGTATAAATTGATATGATAAACCAGCAATCGGTGTTTGTTGTCGAAGTAGCGATAGACCGAACTTTCGGTCGTTAGGAGATTTTGAGCGAGTTTTTTGAGGGTAAAGGCATCAAAGCCATCTTCGCCGAGCATACGGGCTGATTCCTTTAACAGCTTTTGGCCAAGGGCCGAGCTCAAGGGGTCTTTGATGTAGAGGTTTCTGGCGGTGGTGGTGGCGGTTAGCATGCGAAACGTATCCAATAGGCCCAACAAAGATATTGATAGTAGTAATACTACCACAAACGACAGTTCGAGCCATTTGTTTTAGTCAGCGGAAAGAAATGGGCTCTTTCTTGTACATTTGATGCTTCAAAAGGAGATTTTGAAAACAAAAAGGTCCTCCATTTTGCAAAAAATAACGGTAGCGTTCCTCACCGTTGCTTTTTTGATGCCTAGCGGTTGGGGCTTGGGTTCGGCAAGTGCAGCCGATTTAAGCGGTCAAGCCATCGCTGATTCGAGTTTACAGCTCATTTGGGGTGAAGGACAACACCCTGCTTTTCCTCTGGATGAACAGCATTCCGGTTTTGGGGAACTCGAAGTTGTTTTGGAAGGAGGCTTGGAAGGGGGCCTTGACAAATCAGATGAAGGGGCATACGACCGTCTGTCCGACGTTGCCTACACGGCCAGGATCGGTAGATCGGGCCACTCCCTTTGGTTCCGCATTGGAGAAAAAAACCTAGGAGTTCCTAGGCCATTGTATCTGCGCTACCACGCGCTTCGCATCCCTTCGTAAGGGACCAACAAGATTTCGAACGTTTCAGGATCGGCGCTTCACCGCGTGCGCTGACGAAACGACGTTCGCACGAGGCCAGCATAACGCGCCTCATCCATTTTTCCTTGTTCCTCTTACGAAGATTTTAACTCATGATTTATTCAACGGAACATGCCCTTGAGCATCTCAGGCATTACCTCCCATCGCAGGCTTCCCTGAAGGATTTTATCCATCACAATACCTTGCATGGCTTCCAGGACAGAGACTTTCACCAAGCATGTTTTGAAGGCGCCGAGGTCTTTGGTTATTCAACCTATCTCTCTTTGGATGAATACCGGGCTCTTTACGCCAGCGGGCGCATTCGGGAGGATATCCTCATCGATCGGATCCGCCATTCCCTTGCTCAGAGACCTCCTAACGGCCTTGGTTCGACCCACCCTACCAAGGTTGAAATCAATCAATGGTTGGAAAAGGCCCTGTATCATTCCACAACCTATGTTTATCAAGGCCGATTAGGCGGATTTCGACAAGGGTGGAAGGACGTCCTCCACATGAACCTCAACAAGGCGGTTCATCCCAAGTTGCTGCGTATGGTCTCCGCCTACTTGGATCAAGGCATTTCGACCTGGAAGTTTCCTTTTGTCGAAGCGAGCCTGCTGGATAACCTGCGGCAATTGGATCGTTCAACCGGTGGGGCCATTTTTGGTAAGCGCAGAGCGCACCATATCCTCCATAACCAACAGACAACGCTAGAAGATTTGTTAGGTCTTTTGGTGGGAGATCCCCGGTATTTTGAAGCATATCTCTGGGATCAGCAGTGGGAGCATCCGGGTTGGTCCGGCATGGTGGCCACCTTGGAATTTCAGCAAAGTGCCCTGTTGGATACACGAAAAATTTCCCTGCATGATTGGGTTTTCTTGGAATGTTTGTTGGAAATTGATGCCCTGGACCAAAAATTCGTGAAGGGTTGGGAGCCATTATCAAACCTTGTGACACCCCCGTTTCCTCGCCTATTTGATGGTTTAGCGGCGTCCGACGAGTGGTTCTTACTTAAGTGCTGGCAGGAAGCCTACGAATGGACTTATTACCATCAGGTTTTGAATAAGTTAGCCGCCAATCAGGTTGCCGATCCATCGCCTAAGGGCACCTCTTCGTTGGAATATCAGGCTCTCTTTTGCATCGATGATCGCGAACACTCGCTGAGAAGGCATTTGGAAGGAATCATCCCATCGTGCTCGACCTACGGAACACCGGGTTTCTTTGGGGTTGCCTTTTTTTTCAGACCCGAGCATGGGCAATTTCTAACCAAATGTTGCCCTTTTCCGGTTCAGCCATCGCATGTGATTTTTGAGACGGAACGCAAAACGCGGGCAGTCCGGGACTATTCCATGGAATCGCACCGGCAATCTTTGTTACGGGGAATGCTGAGCTCCGGACTTTTGAGTCTAAGATCCACTGCCAGGTTGATTTCAAATCTGATTAGGCCCTCCCCGACCCCGGTGATGTCCGATTCGGGGGCGCATATGGATGCAGACTCTTTGTTGGAAATAGAATTCAAAGGAGAGTATTTCCAAGGTCTTCAACGAGGATTTTCGGTCGAAGAAATGGCTGCAAGGGTCGCACAAACCCTCAAAAGCATCGGCTTGACCAGTCCTTTTGCCCCTTTGGTCTATGTGATAGGCCATGGGGCCTCATCGGTAAACAATCCTTATTATGCGGGTTACGATTGTGGGGCCTGCTGCGGTCGTCCCGGTTCTGTGAATGCCCGAATTCTGGCCATGATGGCCAATCGATCGGATGTTCGGCAACTCTTGGAAGAGGGGCATGGAATTCAAGTTCCTGAGGCAACGCGCTTTGTGGCGGGTTTGCACGATACCACGTTGGATAAGGTAGTTTTCTACGATACAGCGACCCTCCAAGACCCGGATACCTGGGAGAAACATCTTGTGTTTGTCCAACGATTTCAAGAGGCCTTGCGTATGAACAAACTGGAACGAACCGCTCGTTTTGATAACATTGATCCTGCTTGGTCCGATTCAAAAAAAATAGAGGCGATACGCCAAAGGGCCTATGCCTTTTACGAGCCAAGACCGGAATGGAATCATACCGATAACGCCCTGGTTTTGATAGGTTCATCTCGATTGTACCGCGGTCTTCATTGGGATAAGCGACCATTTATCAACAATTATGACTACAAGCAGGATTTGGATGGCCATTATCTGTTATCCATCTTATCGGCGGCCATCCCTGTATGCGGTGGCATTAACTTGGAATACTATTTTTCGAGGGTTGATTCGCATCGGTTGGGTGCCGGGACCAAATTGCCCCACAATGTTGTAGGGCTTTTTGCGGTCAATAACGGGGTGGATGGTGATTTGAGGCCAGGCCTGCCTTCCCAAATGGTGGAGATTCACGAACCGATTCGATTGCTTTATGTGGTGGAGCATCACCCCAAGGTGGTCCAAAGGCTTTTGAATACCAACCCAAACTTGGCGCAGTGGGTTTATAACGGATGGGTATGGCTGGCGGTTCATGATCCCACCGACGGTCAATTTTATCTGGCCATGACTCAAGACACTGATTTCTTAACCCTAACCCCCCAATGATGCGGTTCCTTCATTTATTGTTTACCACGTTGGTGGTTTGGCCCTTTGTAGGATTTGGCTTAAGCCTTTTGATTCCGGATCGTTTTGAAACCCTCCTGCGTCGAGTTTCATTCGGAACGGTTTTGGTTCACATGGGGTTGATTTTGATTTTTGCCCACGTTTGGATTCAATCCGGTGCCGTCATGGTGAATCTTCCAGAACTTGTCCTGTATCGTCATGCGGATTATGTCTTTTTAATTGACTTGTTTTTTGATCATATCACCTTGGTTTATTTATCGGTGGGTTCGATCATCGCCTCGTTGGTGATTTTCTATTCAGGACATTATATGCATCGTGAAAGCGGCTACAAACGTTTTTTTAATACGTTGTTGTTTTTTTATGCAGGTTACAGTTTTTTGTTATGTGCCGGGAATTTTGAAACCCTTTTTATTGGATGGGAATTTATTGGGCTGGCTTCTTTTTTGTTAGTGGCTTTTTATCGGTTGAGGTATCAGCCGGTTCGGAACGCAGTTAAGGTTTATACCGTGTATCGTATTGGCGATGTAGGATTGTTGTTAGCGATGTGGTTAAGTCATCATTTCTGGCACGCCAATATCACCTTTTGGGATTTGAGTCAGCATCGTTGGAGTGATGTTTATTTTGAACATCATGCCGGGTTGGCGACGGTGCTTTCCATCATGGTTTTGGTGGCGGCACTTGCCAAATCGGCCCAGTTCCCGTTCTCTTCTTGGTTACCCCGGGCGATGGAGGGCCCGACTCCTTCCTCGGCGGTCTTTTACGGTTCCTTATCGGTGCATTTGGGAGTTTATTTATTACTCAGAACCCATACTTTTTGGGAAATGCTCCCTTGGTTTCGTTGGGTTATTGCCGGTTTCGGCTTGTTAACGGCCGTGGTCTCCTCCCTTATCGCCAGGGTCCAATCCACTATCAAAGGCCAAATTGCCTACAGCTCTTCGGCCCAAATCGGCTTGATTTTCGTAGAAGTTGCAGCCGGTTGGGAGAGCCTGGCTCTGGCCCATTTTGCTGTAAATGCTTTGTTACGCACGTATCAGTTACTGATTTCGCCTTCGGTTGTTGGTTACCTGATTCGCGACCAGTTCTACCGATTCAAGCCCCGTTCCCAGCGTATGTCCCAACCCGAATGGTTGGTTCGTCTCCAAAACCGCGTGTATTGGTGGAGTCTGATGGAATGGAATTTGGATCAGGTGGTATTTCGTGGCCTTCTTTGGCCCGTAAAGCAAGGAAATCGATTGCGCGGCTGGGTCACTTCTGTTAATTTTTTGATGGGAGGCCTCGCATGGTTGGCGGGTATAATCATTTTCACCAAGCTGGGATTTGGTCCAACGATAACGGCTGAGTGGGAGTCGTTTTTGTCCATGGGTAGCGGTTTATGGGCTGTTATGGCGGTGACGTGGGCGTACAACGAAAGAGAAAATGCGTTCCATGCATGGTGCCTTTTGGGTTTGGCGAATCTGCTCATGCTGCCTTTGGTTGGTTTGAGTCAGGAATTGACCATCCGAGAAATAGAAATCTACTTGGGAGGGATCATTCCGGCTTGGACGGGTGGTGCGCTGATTTTGAGTAAACTCCGCCAGTACGAAGGCCGGCGTCTTGATCTCCAAGGTTTCAAGGGATGGATTCAACCAAATCCGATGGCTGGATTCTTGTTTTTATTGTGCGCATTGGGACTAACGGGGTTTCCTGTCACGACGACTTTTTTGGGGGAGGATCTGCTTTTGTCCCATATATCCGAAGGGGATTACGGGAAGGCCCTGCTCCTCTCCATCACCTTTGTGCTCAATGGTATAGCTGTTATTCGGCTGTACGCTCGTCTTTTTTTGGGTCATTATACCAAAACCATGCAACACTCAACTCCTTTAACAATTTAACTTTCAACCCATGAAAAAAACATCTCAAATTTCTATTTCAGAGGGCTTCGCCCAAAACTGGCGTAGCGATCTTCTCTCGGGCTTTATGGTCTTTTTGCTGGCATTGCCCTTGAGCTTGGGTATTGCTAAGGCTTCTGGTTATCCCGCTGCGATGGGGGTGTTAACCGCGATGGTTGGTGGCTTGGTCACTTCTTTCTTTAAGGTAGCGCCTTTGACCATCAAAGGGCCCGCCGCTGGTTTGATTACGATTTGTTCCGGTGCATTCCTCGAATTTGGCGGAGATCAAGCCTGGCCCATGGTGACCGCGGCTGTTATGGTGGCGGCCGCTATTCAAATCCTTATTGCCTTGGCCCGTTGGGGTTCATTGAGCGATTTTTTTCCAGCCGCAGCGGTGC
>RFPG01000401.1 GCA_009926245.1 Sphingobacteriia bacterium
GGTCGGATACACCAATGTTGGCAAATCCAGCCTGCTGAATCGACTGACCAAAAGCGAGGTATTTGCCGAAAATAAATTGTTTGCAACCCTGGACACCACCGTCCGTAAATGGGTCTTGGACAGCCAGCCTTTGTTGTTATCCGATACGGTCGGATTTATTCGCAAACTACCCCATCACTTGGTGGAATCCTTCAAAAGCACCCTGGACGAAGCGCGCGAAGCGGATTTGCTCCTCCACGTGATCGATGCCTCGCATCCGGGCTTTGAATCCCAAATCCAGGTGGTGGATCAAACCCTTGTGGACCTTGGTATCACCGGAACCCCCATCATCCGGGTTTATAACAAAATCGACGCGCTGCAACTGGAGCCCGAAGAAATGAATTCCTTTGAGCGAAGTCACCGTGCCCGGCATCCCTTATCTGTTTTTATATCGGTCAAAACAGGGGCGGGCTTAGAAGAACTGCGTAGCATGGTCCGCCAGGAGGCCCACGAAATTTTTTCGTAATGCGCTGGGCGGCTCACCTTTCTCTTGAAGCCATGTTGAGCCACGTGCAGGCCGGAGAGGCGGTGGTCCTCGGGCTCATGTCGGGTTCCTCCTTGGACGGGCTGGACCTTTGCCTGGCGCGATTTGGTTACGGACCAACGCGACCTTGGTCCTACCAAATCCTAAAAAGCCGCACCATTCCTTACGATGAGGCCCTCCAAGAACGACTCCGACGGGCCCCCATGGCCGCCCGTCAGGAGCTTCTGGATCTGGATGTGGACTTGGGCCGCAGGTGGGCCCATGAAATCAACCGCCTGCTTCAGGATACCCCACCTTCGGGCCCCCACGATGCCCCCTGCCTCGTCGCCAGCCACGGTCATACCATTGATCACCGTCCGGATCGGGGTTATACCTATCAAATCGGGAATCCGGCCTGGTTGCATGCCCTGACCGGCCTGCCCGTGGTCCATGATTTTCGGAGTGCGGATGTCGCCCTCGGAGGACAGGGCGCGCCCCTGGTACCGATGGGCGATGCCCTCCTCTTTGGGGACTACAACGCCTGCCTGAACC
>RFPG01000402.1 GCA_009926245.1 Sphingobacteriia bacterium
GGTCGTTTAATAAAAGTTAACATGAAATATCGCAAACTCTGCTGGGCACTCGTTCTGGCCCTTTCTACCTCAATGGCCTTTCTTTCGACCCTTCAGGCCCAAAACAAAGGAAAGGCCAAAAAGCCAGCGGGTCGGGATTTGTGCATGGGGCATTACAACGTCGAAAATCTTTTTGACACCTTGGACGACCCCGCCACCGACGATCAGGACTTTCTACCCACCGCCTCCCTGGCCTGGGGAGAAACCCGTTATTACCAGAAAATAGGTCAACTTGCGGGCATCATTGCTCAAATGAATCGCGGGTCGGCACCTGACTTTCTAGGACTCTGTGAAATCGAAAATCAATCGGTCGTCAACGATTTATTGCGACAGCCCCCCCTTCGCAAAAGTAATTTGGGTTCGATTCACACCGAATCCAAAGACCCCAGAGGTATTGACGTGGCTTTTCTTTACAACAAGGCTTTATTCAAACCTTTTGCCCGAGCCGACAAAGTCATTGACTTACCAGGTGATTCCTTGCCCCCAACCCGGCCCATCTTGGTGGTCAGTGGGCGCCTGACAAGCGGCGATACCCTCCATTTTCTCATCAATCACTGGCCATCCCGTCGAGGCGGTAACGAAAAATCGGTACCCAATCGTTACGCGGCAGCTCGCCGATTGAGGCAAACCGTGGATAGCCTCTACGCCCGTTACGGGGGCAGCGATCGGTGCTTGGTGGTATTGTTGGGTGATTTCAACGATACCCCCCAGGATCCAAGTATACGGCTGATTTTGGGCGCTGACAGCACGGCCAGTCGGGGTTTGTTTCATCCGATGGCCGGGTTGGCCGGTGGTTCTTATTGCTACCAGGATCGCTGGGAATGGCTGGACCAGATCATGCTCAGCAAGGCCCTCCAAGGTCGTCCGCTAACGGGGTCCTTGCCGTACTATATCCAAGGTTCGGCAACCACCGTTGATCTTCCCCAACTTCGTCAACAGGAAGGCAAATTCAAAGGGTATCCATTTCGGACCTACGCGGGCACCCGATATCTGGGAGGACCTAGCGACCAT
>RFPG01000403.1 GCA_009926245.1 Sphingobacteriia bacterium
CCGGGGACCTTCGTAAATCACCCAGAGATCGGGGTGGGGTTGAGCAGGACAAGGCCACGCGCCCCCTTCCCTCAAAAAAATCGTTAACCGTCGACAAATTTCTTCGTAGCCCCTGTTATTCCGGGCCATCAACACATAATCCCGCCGCTGACCGCTGCGACAGTCCAGGCCCACCAAAGGACGAATCCCGTAGCGGGGGGCCAATCGCATCCAGTCCGCCACCCCGGCTGTGGTATTGATATCCGTCAAAATCAGGGTATCCCAACCGCATTCGGAGGCTCTTGCAAGGATTTGCTCCGGAGAACAAACCCCGTAGCCCAGGCTGAACCAGCTGTGAACCCGCAGGTACATTGTTCATTCGGGCTTCATGTTGTATACAAGACCCTGCAATTCTGCAGCGAGGGACTGAAGGCGGGGAAGCATCGCGGTATCCTTCAACGGATCGCTGCCGGACAAATCCGGCAATCGAAACGAGAGATAGCCCAACGCTCTCCAAACCTCCATGACTTGATCCAACGAAACCCGGTAAGGCTGATAGGCCGGATGATCCGATCGAAGTTCCAGGTGATCCTGATCCAACGCTGGATAAACGCGCTTGTAGACCAGACCATCGCCACGGGACAAAACCACCGCGCATTGGCCGGCCCGAAGGCTTCGCCAATCGGGGATAAATTCGGCCACCACATAGGATCCGTCGGGAACCGGCAGCATGCTGTCACCCTTAATTTGAAAGAGACGGTAGGTTCTCTCGGCGCTGAGCTCCGGAACCGGCAAACGAAAGGCCGGCAAACGAGCCACATAATCAGCATCCCGATGACCCTGCAAATAACCGGCCGCCGCCTGCTCCGGAACCAGGCTGATGCGCTCCTTGAAATCCGAATCCCCAACCCCAACCGTAAGAACGCGCAGGCTATCCCCGGCCGCTCTGGACGAAAGCGAGGGGCCCCAGCCCCCCGATTCCCCGTCTTGCTGCAACAGATCTTCCAAGGTGCAATCAAACAAGCGGGACATGGCCAACAAAACGGTGGAACGAGGCTCGGCCCTGCCCTC
>RFPG01000404.1 GCA_009926245.1 Sphingobacteriia bacterium
TAAGCCGACTGCACGGCATCCAGGTTGGTGATGAGCCTACCGGTTTCGAGAACCTTTCGGGTGTTGGTCGTGTCAAAACTCCGCATCCACCGTACACCCGAAGGGTTCATGGCGGATTGCAGGGTCATCGCCTGTCGTACTTCCGGGCTGTCATCGGCCAAGGTCTGGGTCTGTCGCTTGCTCCACTGAGCGACCAAACGGTTGCCCAAACGATAGGTCAAATAGATCCCTCCGACAACCAACAGGCCGCTAACAATGCGGCGCTGGTTGTCCTGAAGGATTCCTAAGATGTTTGACTTACCCTGGGCCATGGTGCGAGGCTTAAAGCATGCTTTTGATTTTCATTTTCACCAACGGCAATTCAAGCTTCTTGGAAATCTTGACGAGTTCCTCCGGCGTGAACTTGGCGCTAATCGATTGCAGGGCCTGTTGGACATGGCGCAGTTGCTGGTCCGATTGGACCTCGACGGTGATGGGAATGTCTTTGGTTATCATAGGGCTGAATCGGTGTGAGGTGAGGGCTGACTTGGTTCAGCATTGGTGATAAATTGCAAAATGCGTTGCAAGTGCTGACGGTCTTTTTCGATTTCGCTCAACAACAAGTACATCGTTCCGAGCTCTTGATTGTTGAGCGATTGACAAAATGTGTTTATCATTTCCAAAATGCTGTCGCGCTGTCCATGAGCCGTTTCAACGGGTTTGGGCGGCGCTTCAACCGTCGCTTCAGGGGCGGTGCCGGCCAGAAAGTTGATGGCCGATGCCATAGGGGTTCCCGTTAGGAACTTCGCCAATCCGGGCAGCGCCATGCCGATGATGTTGGTGTAGTACTCAATTTGCTTTTTGGCGTCCAGGGTGCTTTGCATGTCCTGGACCTGAAACTCCAACTCTTCGTTTTCGGCTCTTAGCTTGGCCACCTCGGCCTGCATACGGTCCAGCTCACGGCTCTTTTCCAATTCCGAAAACCGCCGTTGCACCAAATCATTGACCTCCGCTTCCCCCAAGCCGGCGATGCCGTGGAGACTCCGTGGTAGTTCATCGTCCACTTCGGTC
>RFPG01000405.1 GCA_009926245.1 Sphingobacteriia bacterium
ACTCGACCTGTCAAAACCACCACTCAAGAATGGGAAATGGACAATGACTTGGGAGACTCTCACGCCTCAAGTTTGCAACAAGGTGGCAAAACACCGAACCAAAGCCTGGCGTGTCGGGTAATTGGGCGAATCTTTTGCCAAAAAGACAGTACAGCCAACGTGCAGATTTATTTGCAAGATTCCCTTGGCTCGGTACAATTGGACGTTTTAGACCAAAATTGCCAGGTTTTCAGCCAATATACCATGAACAATGGCCAAACCATCACCTGGATCCCCGACCAAACGGGTTGGTTTACCCTGCGATATCGCAACCTACAAGCGTCCCAAGCAGCTCAAAAAGCTTGGTTCAAGGCAACATACACGGCACCCCAGGTAGCAGCCGTCCAAACAACCAAGAACCTATGCAGTTGCGTAGGATCCGGAAATGTGACCTTGACCGTGGTTTATGGCAATACGGCGCAAAACCCTCTACAACAACAGCCCTTTAGACTCCAGTTGGGACAAGAGTTGGTAGGGAACAGCCGTACAGGGTCCAACGGCCAGGCAACCGTTTCTGGAATTCCAGCAGGGGCCTACCAACTGAATTGGATCGATTCCTTGCCTTGGGGAGGCGTCAATGCCGCCGATGCGTTGGCCATTAACCGGCACTTTGCAGCCACCCAACTCTTAGCAGGCCTTTACCTCAAAGCCGCAGATGTCAACGGTAATGGAACCGTCAATTCCACCGATGCCCTCCTAGTGAACCGTCGATTTACTGGACTTTTGAGCTCTTTTCCAGCCGGCAATTGGGTTTTTGACCGCAAAAATCTAAGCATTTTTTCGGGTTCCAATCTTGGAAATAGCACCGGTCTCTGTGTGGGGGATGTGAACGGGAGTCACACGCCCTGAGATCCAGGCAGGCTCCATTTCGGCCTCTGAGGCCTCTGCGCACCCCACGAATGGGTTGCTTTTTAATTTTTAGAAGATATAGCAAATTAAAGGGGTATTGCTTACCTTTACAAGGATTACCATGCCGAAAACCCAATAAATACGCTCAAAAAGCCTTTTTAC
>RFPG01000406.1 GCA_009926245.1 Sphingobacteriia bacterium
CAAACCCAGGTAAAATTGAATAAAGCCCAGGCCTTCACGGTAGGCCAAACCAGGTGCCGACAAAAAGGTGATCGCGCTGGCCTGAGTGGCCATGATGCTAAGTCCTACCATCCAACCCGTCTGCGAACGCGATCGCAGGTAAGATTCGGCCTGACCTTGGCGGCTCATGGACCACAAACCATAGGCCAGAATCAGGCCCTGGCTACCCAAAAAAACCAACCAATCCAGCGCACTCATGAACCAAGACGGGTCAAAAAAGCCAATAAACCAACAAAAGCCAGCCAAAACAAGGCCAGGGCCAGGTACCAGCGAGGCCAAGGGTTCGGCCCACCCGATTCCTTCGCTGAGAAGCCCGAAACCTTATCGGTCTCAGGGTGCATACTCCACCAGATTTTGCAACAAACGAAACGCGCCCGGTACTCCCTGTGGGCATTGACGAAACAGCGACAAGGCACAATACACAACGCTACCTTTTCCGTAACGACCGACCAAGAGCGATCCCTTTTGTTCCTCTTCCCCACGGTCGTTCATGCCTAGCAAAGGGGTCCAAGCGGGATCCCATTGCTGCGCAAAATACAAACCTCGCTCTTGGACCCAACCATCAAAATCATTGGATGACAATTGATTGGGCTTGTTTAACAAGGAATGATTTGGAAGCAGGAAGCGAACCTCGGCCTGTTCCTCGGTGACCCGGGATCGTCCCAACTGCAAGGGAATCGGCGTCCATTGTTTTAACAACAAATTGGAGGTCGTTTGGTATTGAATGAGCAGATGCCCACCCTGCGCAACATATTCCGTGAGCATGGGCTGAATGCGGGTAAGGGTTCGGCAGGTATTGTAAAAGCGAACTCCCAGCACAATGCTTTGACAGGTCTTGAGCAAAGCAGGGGTCGCCGTGGCGGGATCCAAGTCCACCACCCGGTAACCCATTTGGGCCAAGGCGGTTATGGTCTCATCACCGGCACCGCGCAGGTAACCAACCACCTTTCCGGAGGATTTTTGATGCAAGCGAACCACCGATGCTTCGACCGGAACCACCCGGGTCTGGAT
>RFPG01000407.1 GCA_009926245.1 Sphingobacteriia bacterium
AGGGCATCAATCCAGAGAGCACCACAGAGACCTTCGTGGCGATGAAACTGGGCGTGGATACCTGGAGGTGGTCGGGCGTCCCCTTTTACCTTCGCACGGGAAAACGCATGAGCAGGCGAACCACCGAGATATCGATCGAGTTCAAACGACCGCCTTTCTCGCTATTCCGAGACACCAGCACGGCCGCGTTGGAGCCCAATACGCTCATCCTAAAACTCCAACCCGATGAGGGCGCATCACTGGCCTTCGGAGCCAAGATTCCCGGTCCGGCCATCCACTTGGGCCAAGTGCACATGGACTTTCACTACCGCGATTACTTCCAAAACGCACCAAGCACCGGCTATGAGACGCTGATCTACGATTGCATGATCGGTGACGCGACCCTTTTCCAAAGGGCCGACAGCGTGGAGGCGGGATGGCGGATCGTTCAGCCATATGTAGACCTTTGCCGAGAGAAACCCAACGCACTGCTTGAATTCTATTCGGCTGGCAGCGAGGGACCGACAAAGGCTGATGCCTTGTTGGAGATCTCGGGTCGCAAATGGCGGAAGCTGGGTTGATTATCAGCCCCTTTCCAAACCCACGAAAGATTGCTGTTTCGGATTCCGCGGTCTTACCGACTCCTAGGATCAACACCTTTCATGGATGGGTGCCGGCGTACTCCTCAGACCGGAGGCCGACGGATGCCATGGACGGGATGAATTCTCGACGACCGGCATGGGCAACGGACCGGGCAAGGACCCGAAGGCGCGCCGTCAACGCTTCCCGCAGACAAGCAAGATGTGGTTTGGGAATCCCTCCGGGTTCTTCCAGGAGAACTCGACTGTCAGTGACGGTCTGAAAAACCGCGACCGATGAAACCCGCCGGTTTTAAAATCACCGTTCCCACAAATTCAACGGATCATCGATGCGTCATAGGCTTGCAGGTTGTCGAAGCAAATCTTGATCAGGTCTACTGGGCCTTGGACGCATTCGGCCTCCATCGGAAGAAGGAAGAAACGCTGGCGCAGATCTTGGAAGAAAACGTCCGCAAGAACCGGGCAAACCGTG
>RFPG01000408.1 GCA_009926245.1 Sphingobacteriia bacterium
CATGTAGCTGATGTATTCTGGCTTGCCGTAGTCGGGATGATTGCGGTCCCAGGGAGAGTAATAGATTCCCACTTTCAGCCCGTATTCGCGACAGGCATCCACAAACTCCCGGATCAAATCTCCTTTTCCATCTCGCCAAGGGCTGTTTTTGACCGAATGCTCCGTGTAGGCTGAAGGCCAAAGCACAAAGCCATCGTGGTGCTTGGCCGTAATGATCAATCCCTTCATTCCAGCCTCCTTGGCCACACGGGCCCATTGCCGCGCATCCAGTGCGGTAGGAGCAAATTGGCTGGGTTGCTCATCCCCAAAACCCCACTCCCGATCGGAAAAGGTATTCATGTTGAAATGCACAAAGCCATAGTACTGCAGCTCCTGCCAGGCCAACTGACGGGGTTCCGGAATGGGATACACTGGAGCAGGAGGGGCCGTTTGTGCAAAGGCTAGCACCGGAAGAAAAAATAGAAGGAAAATGGGTCTCATGGGTTTATTTTTTCGAAAACCTAGCCAATTTGGCCCACATCTAAAAACAAAAAAGGGGCGATCTTCCTCAATTCAAACCTTTACCCCAAAATTCTGCTTATATGCAGGTCAGATCCTGTATGTTCGTACTATGAAAATTGTGCTTTCTTGTTTGCTTTTGGTAGTTAGTCTTGGGCTTCAAGCCCAAATCCAAGTCAAGGTAATCGATCAAGTCTCCAACCTTCCTCTGGCCAATGTTCGGGTAAGTACTGGAACCCACATTCAAACAAGCAATGCATCAGGCACGGTGAGTTTTGCAGGAGAAAACCTGCGCCTCCTATTTTCCCTAGAAGGCTATGAACGCTTGGAACAAACTTTTCAAGCTGGGGAATATACCGTGGCGCTGGTTCCTAGCGTCCTTAACTTGGCTGCGGTGACGGTCTCGGCCTTTGACTCCGAACGCCCCCTGATACAGCAAGCAGCCAGTATTTCCCGTCTCTCCGAGCGGGACCTTTTCCGCTTCAATGAAAATTCCCCCGTCCAAGCCTTCAACCAAAAAGCGGGGATCCGCATCGAAGAGCGCGCTCCTG
>RFPG01000409.1 GCA_009926245.1 Sphingobacteriia bacterium
AGCAACCTGCAAGCCAATTTCCGCAACACCGATTACACCGTCGAAACAATGGTGGGTATTTTTCTGGTCCTGGCCTGGCCCCTGGTCCTCCTGCGTTCCCTGCTGGGCCGCTACCGCTTGTTGACCATGGGATTTGCAGTCTGCCTTGTTATCAACACGTTGATGGTTCTCTTGATGGCCAAGGCCCGGGAAGCACGGCTCTTTGCGTTGCCTCTCATGTTGATCTGGCCCCTGCTGGGTTTGCGTCAATATGCATGGCCCACCATGAAGAGATCCTTTGGACCAAAGAACGGGCTCATCCTAATGATGGCCATCGCAGGAACGCTGCATCTTGCTTGGAACCTGTACCAATGCACCGTGGGGCCCAACACCCACCACCTGTTTAGAGAATACCTCACCGTGTACGGGATAAGCCTTGCCTTTTATGGGTATTTCAGTCGGACCAAAGACTTTGGAGGAGGAGCATCAAAAAAACCAAAAGCCCTGCAATGAATTCCCCTCGGTATTTGGAAAAAAATCCGCGTTTGAGTACATACAACGATTGAACCAAACCATTTGGGTACGTCTGTTTTGACTTCAACGAAAATTGATTCGGAACCACACCACCTTCAAAAAGCAAGGTGCCTTGATGAAGTTGAATTGGAATAACCGACAAAATTATTTCATCAATTAAATCCTCAACAATCAAAGAATGAGCCAACTCGGCGCCCCCATCACAATAGATGTTGAGGCCTTGTGATGATTTGATTTCGGTAACAAGAGACTTGAGATCACCTTCGAAAAAAAGGAGCTTATCCGAAGATGATTTTTTTGTTTGCCTCGTGATAACATAAACCTTCTTTTCTGGATGATACGGATACCCCAACCCAACCACCACATCGTAAGTTTTACGACCCACCAAAATGCAACCAACCGATTTTATAAATTCCGAGTACCCGTAGTCTTCTTCGCCACCCTGGTAAGGCTTCAAAAAGTCCAAATTGTTCTCCTCCCCCGCTATAAAGCCATCTTCGGAAATAGCGATATACAAAATCGTTTTGGG
>RFPG01000410.1 GCA_009926245.1 Sphingobacteriia bacterium
CCCTCCTCCCTCCCCTGGGGGAGGCCTGGCCTTGGCCCTGGGGGTTGAAGACGGCCAAGAGGAGCTTGCCCCGTCCCTTCCACCCACCGGAAGCAACACCGCCACCACCGAGTCTTCCGAACCAGTTCCCAATACCACAACAACGAGTCCAAGCGTCACCCAAGACCAAGATGAAGCCCCCGTGGTGACCCCCAAGACGGAGTCCAAGCCGATGGATCCTCGACTCCAGCGACTTTTGCAACGCCAAGGTCAACCCAACCCCAACAACAGTTCAAGCGAGGCCTCCAAGGGTCAAAAGGACGGAACAGCCTCCTCCAACAACTCGGGGCTTTCGGGCAGCGGGGGCTTTTCGGCCCGAGGGGATGGTTTGGAGAACCGTGGATTTGCCAAAAGTCCGGATCCCGAAGATTTTAGAATTCTCGATGCCCGGGTTACGATCCCCATCGAAGTGGATCGTGAAGGCAGGGTCCGGGTTGTAGGCCCTCCCCAAAGCAGCAAACCGCTCAACGCCCAACAAAGGCGAGCCCTGGTGGAGGCCACCCAAAACGCCCGCTTTCGCCCCAATCCGGAATTAGCCTCTTCGCAGCGAGGCGTATTGGTTTTTGAATTGCAAATCAAAACCCGTTCATGAGGAAGGAAACCCCCTCCTACGACGAAACATATCGCTGGCTCTTGGAGCATTTACCGATGTACCAACGAATTGGTCCACCAGCGTACAAGGAAGGGTTGGATCGCATTCGCCATTTATGTCAATTTCTGGACCAACCCCAAGATCGCATGGGGTTTATCATCCATGTGGCGGGGACCAACGGAAAGGGTTCCGTCTGCCATGCCATGGCCTCGGTTCTGCAGGCCTGCGGTTACAAAACAGGGTTGTTCACCTCTCCACATCTTCGGGACTTTAGGGAAAGAATCCGAATCAACGGGCAATGCATCGAGCCCTCCGAGGTGGTCGCCGGGGTTGAACGAATGCGTCAGGCGGCGCGGGCCGAGGATGCTTCCTTTTTTGAATTCACCACGGCCCTGGCCTTTGAACATTTT
>RFPG01000042.1 GCA_009926245.1 Sphingobacteriia bacterium
GCCAACCCCACCAAGGCCCTGGCCCAAGCCCCCATCACCGGTTCCTCCAAGCCACTTTGGCAGGTGCATACCAGCATGGGGGGCTACCTCCCCGGCGGCCGCCTCCAAGAACGATTTGGATCCCTGGCCATGGTCGGCCCGGAAATCATTCGCCAAAGCCCATCGCGTCGCTGGACCCTGGGATTGCGCGGAGGGCATTTGTTTGGGTCAACCGTTCGGGAAACTTCGTTGTTTGGCGCGATTGCGACTCCATCCGGAGATATTATCAACGCCAACGGGGTCTACGAAGACTACCGACTTCGTCCCTTTGGTTGGCTGGTCGAAGGCAAGGTTGGTTATTTGTTCTGGCCCCTAGGACCCCGCGGTTCGGGCTTTTTGAGCGAGTGGGGGGTTGGTGCTTTGCAACACAAGATTTGGATTGAAACCCCTAACAACAATTCACCCCAATTGAGCACCGAATTCAAAAGAGGTTACGACCGATTGTGCGATGGCGTTAGTTTAAGCCAATTTATTGGCTACCATTATCTTTCGGCTGAACGGAGGGTCAATTTTCGAATTGGTTTGGAATTGATCTGGGCGGGAACAAGGGAACGAAGAACGGTGCGATACGATACCGGCCTGCCAGCTCATGAAGCCCGCAACGACCTATTGGGGGGACTCAAAATGAGCTGGATCTTGCCGATCTACGAACGCAGCGAAAAGGCGGATTTGTACTTTGACTAAGGAGCAGGCCATCGCTGGGTTATGAATCGCTACTTCCAGAAGATTACCTATCTGCGATGGGCCTACGATTTGACTTTGAAAGCCTACGGGGGCCTGGTTCGAATCGCCGCCTGGATGGGGCACCCCAAAGCCCTGGCCCTGGTTCTGGGTCGCCGCGAAACCCGCTACCTCCTGGAGAGCCTTGGACGATCGCAGGCCGACCCACCACCCGCCACTGTTTGGTTCCACGCTGCATCCGTTGGTGAATGGGAACAGGCCAAGCCCTTGATGCAGGCCTGGAGAATCCAACACCCCAAGGATCGGATCGTCCTTAGTCTCTATTCGCCCTCGGCCTACCGCCCCGGTCTCAACGCGGCGCCTGCCGATTTGTGCCTGATGATGCTGGCAGACCATCGTGATCAGGCCGAGTTTTGGCTTGATGTACTGCGGCCGTACCGCGTATTTTTTGTGAAATACGAGTATTGGTACCATCATATTCGAGCAGTCCAGCAACGTAAGATTCCTTTGGTCATGGTCTGTGCCCGTTTGCATACTCAATCAGGGGTCTTCAGGCCATGGTTTCGGCCTTTGTGGGCAGAAATGGCCGGCGAAATCTCCCTGTTCGCGGTCCAGGACCGGGGAACCCATGCGCTACTGAACGGTTTGGGCTACCATCGCGTGCAGTGGGTGGGCGATACCCGTTTTGACCGGGTCATGGAATTGTCCCATACTCCCTTTGAGAACTCCGTATTGGAATCCTTCACCGGGCACCTCCAAGCCCAAAACGGGAGGATCAGCAGGCCTGTTTTGGTCGCAGGGTCCACTTGGGATGCGGATGATCGCCTTTTGGTTCAGGCCTTGGAAGCGCAGCGCCTGTCGGCCTTGAACAACCCCGCGGCTCTAGTTTGGAAACTCGTCCTGGTTCCCCACGAATGGAACGAAGACCATCGAAAATCCCTCCATCAGGTTTTACGAAAACACGGCCCATCGCTCAAGGTCCTGTTCTATTCCAAAGTCTGTGAAGATCGCTCTCTTTTGGACGATTCTCAAGAGGCCGATGTTCTGGTGGTCGATCAAACCGGGCTGCTCTCCAAAATGTACCGCATGGGAAAAGCGGCCTGGATCGGGGGCGGTTTTGGGGCAGGCATCCACAATATCCTAGAGGCCGCGGTTTACGGCCTGCCCGTTGCTTTTGGACCCCGTTATCAAACCTTTCCAGAGGCGGTAACCTTGGTGGAGGATCGCATGGCTTTTCCGATCAACACCCAAGGAAAACAAGGCGTGATGGACTTGTTGGCCTTTTTGCAAAAAGCGGGGGCCTACACCCCGGATTTACATCAACAAATCAAGGACCGCATCGCAGCCGAGTCCGGGGCGGTTCAACGCATAATGGACCTGAGTCTTAACAGCGACAATTAACGTCGAGTACGGCGGTTGTTGTTGGGTCCGGTGGGACATCCACCCCAGGTTGGAACCCCGTTGCAGAAAGTCAACGTTTGACCGTTTTGACCGGGAGCGATGCTCAACCACTCGGTCCCGTTCCAATAGGCCATCGCGCCAGCAGCGGATGGTACGGGTAAATTCCCGTTGACAGCTGAAGCACCCGCCTGGCGGAGGCCCGAGGCACCGGCGACCGAACCTGCCGACGCAGCGTAGAGCGCGAAGGGAACCGACAGCAATTGTTGCCCGCCTAGGAACTGGTAATTGGTGGAACCGGTCAGGTCAACTTCGGTACGGAGGAAATAAGGACCGTCCGACCAATCCAAACCGAGCATGGTCCCGGTGGCAACCAAGCCTCCCCCAAACTCAAACGAAATCAATCCGTTGGCATTGGTCGTCAAGGCATGCGTTTCGCTGTAGACCGTAGAACCGCCTATGCTATCGCGGACCAAAACGGTCCGAACACCGACCGATTGGTTACGAACCAATTCACCGGCCGCATTGCGGACAACCGCTTGATAGGAAATCCGATCCGAGGCCCCGTAACGAACGCGAAGGCTGCAGACCGACGATGTGATGGGTGTGCTGCAACCGGTAATGACCACGCGGAACATGGCATTGTTATAGGATTGATCGGCGGATGCGATGGCCAGCGTGGCGGAATTAACACCGGGCACCGTTGGCGAGGTCATTCCAGGTGGTACCCGAAAGGCGCTGCCATTGGAAAGCCTGCGCATTGGTGGCACTGACGGCGATGCTAACTGGGGTGTTGCGGGGAACGGTCAAGGCGGAAACGGGCTGAGCCGTTATGGTGGCGGCAGCTTGAATGCTCACCGTTCCAGCAACGAACTGGGTATAAGGAATCACATCGGCGCTGGCATCAGCGTATTCACAATTCCCAGGTGTCGCCAAATCCCAACCAACGGTTGTTGTAGGAGAAGAAGAAGGCGTTCCGGTAATACGAAATTTAACACGGAACAGCAGACCCGATAGGTTCACGGGATTAAGGTCAAACCAAGCCACCCGAAACTGACGACCCAAGCCGGGAAAAATCCCGCAGTTGGACAGGAATCCGGATGTATTGATGGAAGGATGCACATCGCTCACCATGCCCAGGCATTGCAACTTGGTGCTATCGTAGGTGATAGCCATGGAAATGGCGGCTACGCCGTTCAATTGATCCACCGAAACAGGAATGGACACGGTATCCCCGGTGCAACCGGCAACCGAACCGATGTTGGTAACAACGGGGGTGACCACTCGGAGGGTCGAGGAATTCGAAAAGAGGGGCGCACCGCAGGCACCGTTCACTTGGACCCGGTAAACAGTGTTATCCAAAGCGGAGGTTATTCCAGTCAATTGCAAAGTAGCCGATGTGGCGCCAGCAACTCCGGAACCGTTGCTTAGGTTGGTCCAGGAACTGCCGCTTTGGCGTTGCCATTGGTAGGTGGCCGCGTTGGTCGCTACGACCGCAAGGGTCACGGATCCGCCAGCCAATGCTTGTACGTTGGCATTGGGTTGCTGCGTAAGGGCCGGAGCAACGGCAGCACCTACACCGCCGTTGGTAAAGGTTACGTTGTTTAGAACATTCGCCGCCGAATCGGCCAATTCACAATTACCGGCGTTCTGCAAATCCCAAACAAGGGTTGAATTCCCGGTTGCCCGAAAACGCATATTCAATAAAAGCCCGTTCACACTAACAGGCACCAAGTTGAACCAAGCAACCCGAACCTGTGGCTGCGTTCCTTGAGTCGTCGCATTCACGATAAGGTTCGATCCCAAGGAAGGGTGAGCGTTGCTAATACCAACAAAGGACAAGGTTCCACCGTTGTAGTTCAGCGAAAGGGAAATCGCACCCAAATTGGTGGCATTCAGGATTTGAATGGGGACCGAAACGGTATCACCACCGCAGGCTTGGACATTGCCGGCTTGGACTTGAATCGTTTGAGCGTTGGCCATGTTAAAGACACTCGTTGCCGTGATCAAAAACAGAACGAACGCAACGAGGGCAGAGGCCGTTGAACGCATAAGGTTGGTTTTCATAGTTATTGGTTTGGATGGGTATCGTAGAGGATAAAAGCCTTGGGGCGAATGAGCAAAAGAGGGGTTAGCGACGGATTACAAGGGGCCATTGACGGGCAAAATCAGCAGGGTTATTGGAATTTCCAGAACCTGAAACAACCGCAACGCGGACCATGTACCGGCCCTCGGACCATTGTTCCACCGGCAATTCAATAAGTTTTTTTCCGGAAGGAACGCGGTCCTGATCTTGAGACCAAACCAAACGCCCGCGGCTATCGTAAACCACCACGCTCAACTGATCGATGTCTGTAGGAAAATGCAAGTCCAAGGCACTGAAATCCCCTGCAGGATTGGGGTAAAGTCCTGCCTGCCAAGAACCGGATGCAGGGACTACTTTGGGAAGACGGAGATCGGCCAAGGGGTAAGGCTCGCCATCGGGTCCGGCCATTTCGCTCAAATCCCGGGGTACCCAGGGCGCCTCGGAAGAACCGCGGACCAATATTTCAAAGAGAGGTTGTCCCGTCACCGGTACGACCCCTTCCACATCACTCCAACCCAAACGAAATTCATCCCCCTTCCATGACCAAGACAAATCCCCCGGAGGCAAGGAAGAGCGAACATCCAGAATTTCGATGCCTGTTGGAACACCGGTCACCAACGACAAAGCCGAAATGATACCTTCAAATCCAGTGGTCACTGGTATCCAAGTCCCGTTGGATTGCTCGGTCACCAAGGAATTGTATTCCATCATCAGACGAATCGGCTGACGCAAATTGGAGGGCACGTAACTGGCGTTTACATCCCCGTAGACCAGGCCTTTGAAGTCCAAAGACTGGGTTTGTCCGTTGGCGGTGAAGGAGGGTGCTTCAAAAGCCCAGTCACCTACATTGAAGGAGGTCACCAGGTTGGAGAAGCGGCGGGTTATCAAAAGAGCATCGTTGGAATTGACCGAATTGGTATTGTTTACATCCCCTGCCTTGAGGCGAATCCCCGCCAACGGCGCCGTACCCGTGAAGAATTGACGAACCCGTAAGGCATCCGTTGCATTTACACCGCCCCAAGGCTTGGTAGAGGTTGCGCCCAATGTGTAGTTGCCGTCGGGAAACTGACTGATTTCGTATGCCCCGCTTGCGTTGGTTGGGGCGGTTGAAACCACCACCGCTTGGTTATTAACCAAACGCACTTGGCAGTTGGTCAAAGGAGTTTGGGCTGTATTGTCGTAACGAAGGACCCCCAAAACTTTGTTGTCCTGGTAAGTTTGCTGAATTCCCTGGTTCAAACGGGCTTGGGTTCCCGAACCCATTCCGAGATGGAAGGGCTGACCCAGGGTAAAGGACCATTGAACCCCTGCATTGCTAAAATCCTTGCCCGCTGTGGCGGTCCCTGACTGAGCGAAAAGCGAACCAGACTGGCCCAAACCCAGAAGAAGGAGGGCTGGCAAACAAAAGGCTAATCTTCGTTGACTACGCATAGAAGGATGTTTTGGTTAAAATTACAATAATTTATTTTAAAAACAAACCTTTCCAAGGACCTTCCTTAGCCACGCAGCTGGACTAAATGCCTGATTTTCTAGGATTTCGGCTTGTCTAAATCTCGATGAGCATGCGATAGGGATCCTCTAGAAACTCCTTGACACGAACCAAGAAGCTCACCGAATCCTTGCCGTCGATCAGGCGGTGATCGTAACTGAGCGCGATGTACATCATAGGACGGATGACCACCTGACCCTGGAGGGCGATGGGTCGCTCTACAATGTTATGCATCCCAAGGATGGCGCTCTGGGGGGCGTTGATAATAGGCGTGGAAAGCATGGACCCAAAAACGCCTCCGTTGGTAATGGTAAAGGTTCCCCCTGTCATTTCGTCAACCGACAAGGTTCCTTCCCGGGCTTTGCCGGCCAAACGAGCGATTTCTCTCTCAATTTCATGAAGGGCCAAATGGTCAGCCCCACGGACTACAGGGACCATCAGACCTCGAGGCGCCGATACGGCGATGCTGAGATCGACATAATCGTGATAAACCAGATCCTCGCCATCCAAACCGGCATTGATCACCGGAAACTCCCGCAATGCTAGACATACAGCCTTGGAGAACAAGGACATAAAGCCCAAACCAACTCCGTAGCGCTCTTTGAACGAATCCTTGTACCGGGACCGCATTTCCATGAGTGGGCCCATGTTCACCTCGTTAAAGGTGGTCAACATAGCGGTTTCATTCTTGACAGCCACCAAACGGCGGGCAATGGTTTTGCGGAGTTGACTCATTCGCTCTCTGCGCTGAGGACCGGCGGGAGCAGAGGACCGAACGATGGGATCGGGCCGATTGGCAGAAGGCGCAACCGTTGTCGATGCGAGAGGCACCGGGGCAGTAGGTACCGAAGGGGCCGAGGACATGGCCGGCGCAGCAGCAACTGTTGCGGGGGCCGAAGCAGCGGAGGCAGCAGCAGCAGGAGCCGCAGCGGAAGCTCCCGGCGCGGCAGGCGATGAAGCCACAGCCGGTGCGGCAGAGGCAGCCGCCCCTTCAACCGCGTCGGCCTGAATGCGGGCCACCACGGCACCAACTGCGACGGTAGAACCTTCGGGGACCAAAATTTCAAGAATCCCCGCTTGCTCGGCGTTGACTTCCATGGTCGCCTTGTCGGTCTCCAATTCGCATAACATATCATCCATTTGGACGCTTTCGCCGTTTTGTTTGAACCACTTTCCAATCACCACTTCGGTGATGGATTCTCCAACCGCGGGTATTACAACATCAAGGGTCGCCATGAGAATATTTTTGAATGAGAAGGCCTAAATTAAAAGGAATAAATAGAATAACTAGAGAGTAAATGCTTGAACTACAATGTTTTGCTGCTCTTTTTCGTGAACTTTTGCGTAACCGGTCGCTGGGGATGCGCTGGACTTCCTGGATATCAGTTTGAGGTGACGGTTTTGTTCAAATCGCAACATATAGGTCCAGGCCCCCATGTTCTTGGGCTCTTCTTGAACCCAATAATATTCGGCCTTGGGATAACGCAAATACAAGGCATCCAGCTGGGGCTCTGGCATCGGATACAATTGTTCAAAACGAACCAAGGCAACATCCTTGCGCTTGTTTTCTCGACGATAGGCTAACAAATCATAGTATATTTTTCCGGTGCAAAAAACCACCCGTAATACTTTGCGTGGATCTGCCTCGGCGTCATCGATTATTTCTCTAAAACCCCCGGTCGTCAGTTCTTCCAAGTCCGAAACACAAGCCGGATGCCGCAACAATCCTTTGGGCGTCATAACAATGAGTGGTTTACGAAATTCCCATGCTTGTTGCCGGCGTATCAAATGAAAGAAATTAGCCGGACTGGTGCAATTGGCCACCACCATGTTCATTTCGGCTGCCAATTGCAAAAAACGTTCCGGGCGGGCACTGGAATGTTCGGGGCCCTGGCCTTCGTAACCGTGAGGTAAAAGCAGAACCAAACCGCTCATGCGCCGCCACTTGGATTCCCCGCTGCTCAAAAACTGATCAATCACCGTTTGGGCCCCGTTGGAGAAATCGCCGAACTGAGCTTCCCAAACCACCAAGGCATTGGGGGAGGCCATCGAATACCCGTACTCAAAACCCAAAACGGCGTATTCGGATAAAAGGGAATTGTAAATCGAAAATGGACCTTGGGCCTCGATCGGAAGGTGATTCAAAAAAACATGCAAGCGATTGTCCTTTTCGTCCCTGGCGGCGGCATGGCGATGTGAAAAGGTACCCCTCACCACATCCTGCCCTGAGATTCGAACCTTGCGGCCATCGGCTAACAAACTACCGTAGGCCAGCAATTCGGCCAAGGCCCAATTAATTTGACCTTGTTGATAGGATTCCCGGCGCTCATCCATGAGTTTTTGGACTTTACGAAGGACTTGGAAATCTTTGGGAACGGCCGTAAGCGCCTCCAGGACCGCGTCTAGCTTGGAACGCTCCACCCCGGTGGCCGGGGATTGGTTAAAATCTTCGTAGGTCGCTTTGCGCATAACGGCCCATTGCTTCTCCAAAGGCTGCAAGGCATAAGGCACCGCGTTTTGTTTGACTTTGTTCAAGCGATCCTGAAGCATGGATTTGAAGCTGTTCTCCATTTCCACCGCCAGATCAGCGGTCACTTGTCCGCTCTGCTCCAAACGGTTCGAATAGACCCTGCGGGGGTCTGGGTGGTTCTCGATCAAACCATAAAGGGTGGGCTGGGTAAATTTGGGTTCATCCGATTCGTTGTGTCCGTGTTTTCTGTAACACAACATGTCGACATAGAAGTCACGGCCAAACTGCTGTCGGAATGCGACGGCCATTTCAACCGCAAAAACAACGGCTTCCGCATCATCGCCGTTGACATGGAAGACCGGTGCTTCGAT
>RFPG01000411.1 GCA_009926245.1 Sphingobacteriia bacterium
TGCGGGTCGCCCAGCAGGCCCGGACCGATCAAGATCGGATAACTGCGCTCGCCCAGATCGATCTGGACACGTTGCAAGCCGTTGGATACAGAGCTCATGGGTTTGAAGCCGATGACTCGGCCCTGGACTGGTTTGGCCCAGCAGCCACCGGGACACCCGTTGCAGCGGCAGCCCCACCAGAGAGTTCGAGCTGCATGACGATCATGTTGACCAGACTGGCCACGGAGGGCCGACCTGTCTCGATAACGAAGTGGGCACTTTGGCGGTAGAGCGGGTCGCGCACCCTGTAAAGATCACGCAGACGGGCCAAAGGATCGGCGACCTGCAGCAAGGGTCGGTTCTGATCATGTCGCAAACGCTTGAAGACTTCATCCGGAGTTGAATGCAGATAAAACGTGATCGTCCGCTCTTGCAAACGCTGACGATTGGATGCACGAAGCACCGAGCCACCGCCGGTTGACACCACTGCGCTTTGGGTCAGTGTGAGCTCGTCGAGCACCTGCTCCTTGGTCACGACCCACGCGACATCCCCGTAGCGGGCGCATGCATCGCCCAGGTCGGCCGTCCTGCCGCGGATCGCATGCAGCCACCGGAAGCGTCCTTCCCCCGACTGGTGATGGACATGGGCGAGCGGCCTTCCTTGTTCTTTTATATGCCCTTTGATCGTAGCGAGTCCGATTTGCCCGCTACAAGGGACCGTGCGATAACCTTGCAAACCCTTCCGCCTCGTACCCTGGGGGTCCTAAGGTTTGGGGGCTATGCCAGCGACAAAGATCTGAAGAGGTACGGGCGTCGCCTAAGGGAAATCCTGGAGCAAGAAGGTTGGCAGGTGGAAGGTCCCCTCTTGTACATGGGTTACAATGCCCCTTGGACCTTGGTGGGGCGACGCAACGAGGTCGCCTTTGAGGTGCGCCGTTCCAAACCTTAAATCATTCTTGGCATGGGGCCTGTTCCAAGAACAGATACCCCCGGGTTGTGGAGCTGCAGGGAGTTGAACCCTGGTCCAGTCAAGCCGATCCCCGACTTTCTACATGCTTAGC
>RFPG01000412.1 GCA_009926245.1 Sphingobacteriia bacterium
TCTCAAAAAGGCGGCCGCCTACGCCAACCACGAATTGGGGGTTTTGGAGGTCGAAAAGCGGGATGCCATTGCCGAAGTCTGCGATGAAATCATTGCGGGGGCCTTGGACAGCGAATTTCCATTGGTGATTTGGCAAACCGGGAGCGGGACCCAGTCCAACATGAATGTGAACGAGGTGATTGCGTACCGGGCCCATGTTCGGCGCGGGGGTCTCTTGACGGATTCGGCCAAATTCCTGCACCCCAACGACGATGTGAACCGCTCGCAGAGTTCCAACGACACCTTTCCAACGGCCATGCATATCGCGGTTTATACGGCGGTAGCGGATCGTACGCTGCCGGCCATTGATGCGCTTCGCCAGACTTTGGATGTCAAGGCCAAAGAATTTGCGGGTTTGATCAAAACAGGGCGGACGCATTTTATGGATGCCACGCCGCTGAGCCTGGGCCAGGAGTTTTCGGCCTATGTGCAACAATTGGACAACGGCAGGCGGGCCTTGACGAACGCCTTGGACATGGTGGCGGAGCTGGCCTTGGGGGGAACGGCGGTGGGAACCGGCCTGAATGCGCCGAAGAATTACGACCAAATTGCGGCTTCGTACATCGCTCGTTTTGCGGGCAAGCCTTTTCGGACGGCGCCCAACAAATTTGAAGCCTTGGCGGCCCACGATGCCTTGGTCGAAATGTCCGGGGCGCTTCGCCGCGTTGCGGTTTCTTTGATGAAAATTGGCAACGATATCCGCATGCTTTCGTCGGGACCCCGTTGCGGAATTGGTGAAATTATTATTCCCGATAACGAGCCGGGTTCGTCCATCATGCCGGGCAAAGTCAACCCAACCCAACCCGAGGCTTTGACCATGGTGGCGGCCCAAGTAATGGGGAACGATGTGGCGGTGGGGATCGGTGGATCCAACGGTCATTTTCAATTGAATGTTTTCAAACCGATGATGGCTGCGAATGTGTTACAATCCGCTCGCCTCATCGCCGATGCCTGTCATTCGTTCCGCACCCACTGCGCGGAGGG
>RFPG01000413.1 GCA_009926245.1 Sphingobacteriia bacterium
AAACGACTTGGTAAACGGCTGGTCCACCGTAGGTCCCTCGGTGCAAAAATTCACTGGAAAAGCCAGGTACCTGCTTGCCCTTCCCCTCCCAAGGCAAGGCCGATTCCACACAAATCGGTGAGGCGACGGAGTCAACCCCACGGCCGCCCCCATAGAAAGCCGTGGAATCCAAGTAAACTTGAGTGGATCCCTTGCGATCGGGAAGCTGAAAATCCCAATCCACCACAGTCTTTGGTGGGCTTTGGCAAGCCGCCAAAAAGCATAACAAAAAACAACTAAACCTCATACGTCTTGGTCGCTTTGAATCCGTAAAGCATGGGTATTTTACCCTCCAAGCCGGGTATCTGAAACCGCCCAGACCCTACTTCGATTTGACGAGCAAAACAAGGGTAGGGTGAATAATCCCATTCATCAAAGGCCTCCACCCTCAATCCATTCGATAACAAGGCCTGAACAATCTCAGAAAGCGAATGATTCCAGGATATACAGGACGCGTGAATCGGCGCATCGCGGTCGGCATAGGTGCCATCCAACTCTTCATGCAGGGGTCCAAAATTAAAATAGGGATACGCAATCTCTTGGAAATCGTTGTCAAACATCCAAACAACGGGGTGAAAATCCACCAAAACCAACGAACCGCCTGGTCGCAAAAACGCCGCTACGGTCGCCGCCCATTTTTGCAAATCCGGTAACCAACCCACGGTCCCGTAGGTGCTCATCACCAAATCATAGGAGCCCGCACCCGGCATTCCTTCTGTGAGTGAATCGATGTCCTTGCATACAAAATCGGCCGCTAGCCCCAATTCTTCGGCCAAGGCACGAGCCTTGCGGATAGCGGGCTCCGAAAAATCAACCCCGGTAACGAGGGCCCCACGTCGGGCCAAGGACAACGAATCTTGACCAAAATGACATTGCAAATGCAAGACGCTGCGTCCTCGAACATCCCCCAAATACCCCAATTCCGGCTCTTTGAGCGAGCACCAACCCTCCCGGAACGCCTTCATTTGATAAAAATCCGAA
>RFPG01000414.1 GCA_009926245.1 Sphingobacteriia bacterium
ATTCAGCTACCGGCGGTGGTGCATTCTTTCAAAATGCCGGCCCAAGGAACCCCTGATTTCTATCCGATGAGCATGCTAACCAGCCTGCTTTCCCAAGGAGCCTCCTCGCGTTTCCAAAAAACAATTGTAGACCAGGAGCAGAAGGCCGTGGCCGTTGGGGCTTTCCCGTTGGGAATGGTGGACCACAGCGTCGCCATTATGTATGGCATAGTCAACATGGGCGTGGGTCCGGATCAATTGGATTCATCGATGCGTGCCCAATACCAACGAATCCGGGATGAATTAACCGAACCCAAAGAACTTTCCAAGTTGATCAACCAACTTGAAAACGATCGCGTGGCCCAATTGGGAAGTGTTCAGGGCATCGCTGAACAGTTGAGTGACTACGAATTGTTTTATGGAGATGCCCAATTGATTAACACCGAATTTGAGCGTTTTCGCAAGGTGACACCACAGGATTTACAACGGGTGGCCCGACGTTACCTGGTTCCCGAAAATCAGGTCACTTTGTATTATTTGGCTCAACCCAAACCATAGATCTCCCGCCCTTTATTCTTCGACTCATGGCCCCATTATCTTCTGCTTATAACATGTTCCGTCTATTTCTTCTCCTCCTAGTTCTGGTTGGTTCCGGACTCCGTTTTGATTCGGTCTTGGCCCAAGGTACCAAAGCCCTGCCCAAAGCCAAATCCACCAAAGAGCGCAAAACCATCCCAGCCCCGGTCCCACCGGCTCCCTTGGATCGAAGCGTTCGCCCTGCAGCGGGTCCTGCTCCAGAGATTCGTTGGGCAGAAGCCGAGCGTTGGGAATTACCCAATGGACTCAAAGTCTTTTTGGTTCGTAACACCAAACTCCCTAGGGTATCTGTTTCCTTGGTCTGGGACTACGATCCCGTTGTTGAAGGTTCGGTTCATTTCAAGGTCATCGATACCCGCCGTGTCCTGTAGCCAAGCGAATAATTCGCTGCGGGGCCAACTGCCCTTGTGCAATTGCGCAGCCAGGCCTTCGGGCAATACGCGC
>RFPG01000415.1 GCA_009926245.1 Sphingobacteriia bacterium
ATCGACCAAAGCCTTGAGGTCGTTTTCGGTGCCATAGGCCTTGTCAGCCGCCAGGTGAAAGCTGGGGTTGTAGCCCCATGAATCGTTGCCCTCAAATTCATTCACCGGCATCAGGCTGAGGCAATTCACCCCCAACGCCTGGAGGTATCCCAACGAATCCATCACATGCTTGTAGCGACGCGAGCCCACAAAATCCCGAACATGCAATTCGTAGGTCACCAATTTGCGGGGGTCCGGGCGCTGAAATCCGGTGTTTTGCCAAGCGAAGGCCGGAGCACCAGGCTGCATAACAGAGACGATGCCCGATGTCCCCGATGGATACGGTAGCAGATTGGGATAGGTCGCCGCCGGAATAAAACGATCGTTGGCCGGATCCAAAACTTTGAGAGCAAAAGGATCCGCAACACGCTGGTTCCCGTTCACCAAGTATTGATAGGGGACCTCTTGACCGGGCGTTAACCCTTCCAAGCGCAACCAATACCAAGACGAATCGGCCGTGCGGTTCATCCGATAATTGCCATCGGGCGACCAATCGTTGAAGGGCCCCAAAACAAAGGCGTGTTGCTTGAACGGCGCATACAAAGCCAAAACCACGGTGCTGTCGTTGATATAATTCACCCCTTCCACCGTTCCGGGCGGTAAGGGCTGGGCGACTTGGTTGCCCAAAGCCACCAATCGGGTGGTGTCCCGTACCACGACCCCACCAGCGCCTCCTGCATTGGCCTCCAAAATCAAATCATAGTTTCCAGGCTGTGGAAATGAAAGCACATAGCCCAGGCTATCCCCCACCGTTGTCGCAACAACGGCGCCGTTCACCCGCAGTGACAAACTACAAACCTGCGATGAAGCCCCCATCACCGTCAAACTGCTCCCCGGCTGAACAATGCTGTTGTTACCCGATGGGTTAAATAGAGCCGCATGGGTGCGTTGCTAGTCCCCCAGCTACCGCGGACGTATTTCCAATCGGTGGGGGAGGTACTGAGGTTGGTGATGACCCCCGTATGAGCGTAGATGGGCGGC
>RFPG01000416.1 GCA_009926245.1 Sphingobacteriia bacterium
CATGCCCATCAGGACCCATACCGAAAGGTAGATGGGATGCAGGCCGCTGATTCGGGCTAGGTTTTCGTAAACCAGGTCGGCGAACCAAAAGGCCGGGGCTTGGCTTCGTAGGAGGACATCGACAACACAGATCAATCCTACCAGCCCACTGCTGATCCAGGTCCAACGCAGCAAGGCGGATCGGAGTTTGGTGGAATTTGGGTCTGCCAAGGCAAAGGCGATGGGCCAGGTGAACAAAGGGATTTTGCTGATGATTTCGGTCCAGCCTTCGCTTTGGTTGGTGGTCCATAACAACGAAAGCAAGGTCCACAGGCCCAGCAAAATTTGGGCCCAGGCGGGTAGACTGAGGCGGCTCAAGAAGCTGACTTGTTGGCCACTAAGATGTTGGTCACTACGATGTTGGTCACCACGCTGCATCTCGCGACGCCGGTTCCGCCAAAGGGTTCCCAACCAAAGGGCTTGAACGAGGACCTGCAAGAAGGGCGGCATAAAGACCCCGGCCACCAGCAGGGCGGCAATCCGGCTTTCGGGGCTTGGCGTCCAACGGCCTGCGGAGGTCAGGATGGGTTGGCGCATTGTTGGAGGAGGTGGAGGTAGGCCCCCATGATGCGCTCGGGGCTGTATTGTTCGGTGATGGTCTGCCGATGTTTGGCGGGCCAGGATGCGGGCCAAGGCTTGTCCTCGGCCAGGTACCGACCCAGCGATGCGGCCTCGTCAAAATACACGGCTTCTTCGCCCAGGACCGAACGGTTAAATTCGTTGTTATGGGCAACGATGCGGCAACCCGAGGCCATGGCTTCGAGTAGGGAGGGGTTGGTGCCGCCAACGCTGTGCCCGTGGAAATAGAGGCGGCATCCTTGGCGCAGGATTTCGAGGGTGTCTTGTTCGTAGATTCCTCCCAGCCAGCGGACGTGGGGGCTGTTGGGATGCCGTGCCTGCAGACCGCGGGCAAAGGCGTTGGCAGGCCGGCCGACGAGGACCAGGGGTGGAAGGGAGGGGCGGAGGCCGGCCGCGTGGGCA
>RFPG01000417.1 GCA_009926245.1 Sphingobacteriia bacterium
CTTCAACCTTTAACTTCGGCTTGAATCCATGTGGTCTTTTGTAACTGGTTTGCTATCATCCGCTGCGCTCTTTCACAGCTACATCCTCTACCCTTGGCATATGCGCAGGGCGGCCCGTCATCCTATAGACTTTGAGCCGCTGGAGTCGTTTCCGGAAGTCGCCATCCTGATGGCGGCCCGCAACGAAGAAAAGCATATCCGCCCCAAAGTCCTTTCGGTCTTTCGCTCCTCCTACCCCAAGGCCAAGATTAAATTCTATGTCGGAACCGATGCCTGTACCGACCAAACCGATTTCATCCTGGAAGAACTAACAACCGTCTACCCAGGTTTGAGGCATCGCCGCTTTGAAAAAAGAACCGGCAAGCCCCGCATCATTCAAGCCCTCTACGAGGAGGTCTGCCTCGAAAACCCCGAGGACTCCATCCTGGTTCTCACGGATGCCGATACGCTTTTGGAAGAAAAAACCTTGGCAGAATTGGTGCTTCCATTTGGAGAAACAAACGTCGGTGGGGTGCAGGCTCGCATTTTGGCGATCCAACCGGATCAAACCCAGGCCACCAAGGTCTCGGCACCCGAAATCCAATACCTGGAACGGGAAATGATAACCAAACAAGGCGAATCCCAACGCGGTTGTGTCATGGGAGGCTACGGAGCCCTCATGGCTTTGCGCTGTTCGGATTTCGTAAAAGTCCCCGAGGGCTTTATTGTCGATGATTTTTATTGGTTCGCGGCCATCTTGCGCAAAGGCCGGCGAGTGGTTTTTGCTCCCAACGCCGTGGCCCGTATGCCCATTGAAGGCGATGCCGCTGTACAGTTCCGCCGCAAACGCCGATTGGGCAAAGGCAACCTTCAAAATTTATGGGAATTCCGGGCCCTGGCCCTGAATCCCCGCCTGGCTTACGCATGGATTTCTCACAAAGTCATCCGTTGGCTGAGCCCTTGGCTCCTGCTGGTCACCGTTTTGTCCTGGGGATGGGCCTTGAGTGGCAGCGCATGGGGCCTGGCCTTGGTATTACTGG
>RFPG01000418.1 GCA_009926245.1 Sphingobacteriia bacterium
CCACCGTTTCGGTTTATCCTGTTCCGGGGTCGGATTTCCTTTTTGTGCGCGGCTTGGCTTCCTTGCAGCAAACATTGTTTTCCATTGTGGACCAAACGGGTCGGGTGGTAGTAGCCCCCCATGCGTCGATTGCCAACGATTCAGGTTCAAGTGAATACAAGTTGGATTTGAGTCCATTGGCCGATGGGGTGTATTTCTTGCACGTCCAGTCTGCGACCGAAGGCATTGATCAAATGCTTCGTTTCTTGGTTAAACACTAATCGGTAGGGCAAGCCATCGCTTTACCTATTTGGTGTCATCAATTCCATCGCCTACCCTTTCAAGGGTAGGCGATGCTTTTTTGGGGGTGTGGGTAATGGGCTATTTCCCATCCGAAATGGGGTCGATTTACGGGCTCGGTTCATCTGAAAGGCCCCATCTAAATAAATTCTAGGTGGATTGATAAAATATCCACAATGACCCGATATATTTACAAATACATATATAAAATGTAAAATAGCCTGATAATGCATAATTTAAAGCTTTTTGCGGCGATGGTCTTTGCCATTTTGTCGTCCATCCCGGTTTTTGTTGCCGCCCAGTGTACAATTTCTAGGACAAGTGCAGCCGCTACGACAAGTCAAACCTTGTGCGTCAACACCTTGTTAACTCCTATTACCTACGATGTGACTGGGGCCAGTGGTGTCATTGTTTCCAATCTCCCTCCGGGTGTTTCCTATACCTACACGCCAGGAACCCCTCCGTTGGCAACTTTAACTATCAGCGGTACCCCGAGTCAGTCGGGCTCCTTCAATTATTCAGTTACCCCCATTGGATGTTCCGGGGGTGGAACGACACCTACTGCCAATGGTAGTATTGGCGTTACTTCCAATAACAGCCTATTCCTAAGTTCAGCCGTTGGAACTAACAATCAAACCCGCTGCCTTAATGTAGCGATTACCAATATTACCTACCGAGCCTTGGGGGCTACCAATGCATCTGTTACCGGCCTACCTAGGGGAATTACAGGTGCGTGGAAT
>RFPG01000419.1 GCA_009926245.1 Sphingobacteriia bacterium
GTGACCCCATCAACTGCATTGGTCACAGGCGAGGTCATCTCCGAAGGTGACCAAAACACAATAAGAGGGTTTTGTTATTCCACCATTTCCAATCCAACCATTTCAAACGACACAACCATGAATGGAACGGGTATTGGTGTTTACTCGGATACCTTGCAGAACTTGACCCCTTCGACTACTTACTATGTCAGAGCCTATGTCACAAATAGTGTCGGGACTTCGTATGGCACTGAACTGAGTTTTACCACCGGTGTTTCATTACCCGGAATTCCTTGTCCGGGAACACCAACGGTCACCGATATCGATGGGAATATCTACAATACAGTGCAGATTGGTAACCAGTGCTGGACCCAGAGTAATTTGAAGACCAGTAGGTATCGCAACGGAGATACGATTCCGACGGGGTTGAGTAATAGCGATTGGTGGAGTACGCAGTTTACGAACCTTGGCGCCTACCAAATAAATTATAACATCGCTCACTATGATTCCATTTACGGTAAGCTTTACAATCATTATGCTGTCACAGATAATCGTGGAATTTGTCCTACCGGTTGGCATGTGCCTTCAAAATCAGAGTTTGATATTTTGGTTTATACACTTGAGCCAGGAATTGATACAAGCTTCGTAGGGTGGAGCGGTTCATTGGTTGGTGGTATGTTAAAATCAACCGCTTTATCGCCTACAATTGGAGGTTGGCTACAGCCAAATACAGGAGCTAATAATCTATCAGGATTCTTGGCCATACCAAGTGGTTTTGCAGACATGAATGGGGGATTTCTTGATGAAGGCTCTACCACTAGTTGGTGGACATCAACGGATGTTTTGACTTATAATGCTTGGTATAGGGGTTTAAGCCATAATCGCTCATCAATCGATAGCAATAATTCAAATCGTACCCATGGCTTACCCGTACGATGTTTAAAGAACTAAAATTAAAAATTCTTACGAATAGCTCATGGAAACAAAATCAATTTTGAAAAAATTTACCATTTGGATATGGATTCTATCCAT
>RFPG01000043.1 GCA_009926245.1 Sphingobacteriia bacterium
GGGGTCGTTCGCCGCAAGGGCACGGGTTGGTTTTTGGATCCCGATCTCAAGGGCAACCGACTTTGGTTCGAGTTGATGATTCCCAAGGAGCAGGAAAAGGAGGAGGGACTCAAAGCCGTCGCCACTTGGATTGATTGGCCGGAGAACCGATCCGTACCCAGGCTCCAATGGCAAGAGTGGTTGGGTCAACCCGGGGAACACGGTACCGAAATGGCCTCCATTGGAGTGGAATTTGGTTTTGACTTGCATTTTGGGGCGGATGCCTTGGAGGAAGCCTCTCAGATCGACTCCGTCATACGGCCCAAAGACTTGGCCGGCCGCCGGGATTTTCGAGCTGTGCCGACCTTGACCATCGATCCCGAAGATGCCAAGGACTTTGATGATGCCTTGTCGGTGGTTCCGCTGGGTCCGGACCTCTGGGAGGTCGGGGTTCATATTGCCGATGTTTCGTTTTATGTTCGGAACAAGACAGGCATCGACCGCGACGCCTCCTCCAGGGCGACTTCAGTTTACATGGTGCATCAGGTTTTGCCCATGCTTCCGGAGCACCTTTCCAACCTGGTCTGCTCGTTGAGGCCCAACGAAGACAAATTGTGTTATTCGGTGGTATTCCAAATCCATCGAAACGGACAAATTCAAGACACCTGGGTTGGCCGCACCTGCATTCGCTCTCAGCGTCGTTTTACCTATCGCGAAGCGCAGACGATTTTGGACCAGAAGCAGGGTGAAATGCACGAGGAATTGCGGGCCTTGAACACCATCGCCGAGGCCTTGCGAAAACGCCGATTTGAAGGCGGGGCCATTGGATTTGAAACCGAAGAAATTCGATTCACCCTGGACGAACAGGGATTCCCCTTGGCCGCCGCGATCAAAGAAAAAATTCCCACCCATGGTTTGATTGAAGAGTGGATGCTTTTGGCCAATCAAGCGGTGGCCCGCAAATTGGGGGACGCCGTCCAAGCAGGCCTTATTCCTGCCTCGGTTTATCGGGTCCATGATTACCCGGACCCTGAACGCTTGGCCCGTTTGGCGACCTGGGCCGACCTTTTTGGGTATGCACTATCGATTCGTTCCAAGAGCCAAGTGGCCGCGTCTCTCAACCGCCTGATTCAGGAATCCGAAGGCAAACCAGAATCAGCTATTCTGCAGCAGTTGGCCATTCGTTCCATGGCCAAAGCCATTTATACCACCCAAAACATAGGCCATTACGGACTGGCTTTTTCGCATTACACCCACTTTACATCCCCCATCAGGCGCTACCCCGATTTGTTGGTGCATCGCCTCTTGGCTCATTTGGACGGATCCGGTGCAGGATGGTCTTACCCTGAGCCGGATTTGGAAAGGCTCTGCCGATACGATAGCGAAAAAGAACGCAACGCTGCCTTCGCAGAGCGAGCGGCGGTTCGCTTCAAACAATTGCAAATGCTTAGCGACAAGCGGGACCAGGTTTGGGAAGGTTCGGTTACGTCGGTGGGAGATCAAGGCGCGTGGGTCACCCTGGATTACAATCGCTGCGATGGCTTGGTCCCCATGTCGTCTTTGGATGACGATCGTTACACGTTTGTTGAAGATGAATTGGCTTTGGTGGGGAGTGGGCGCAATCATCGCATTGGGCCTGGGCAGCGGATGACCGTCCGAATTACCAAATTGGATTTGCGTTTGAGGCGTCTGGAACTGGAACCGGCTCCGGAGGGCATTGGACGTTGATATCAGACGTGTATTTTTATTCCTAGCTTCAAATTGTTATGGTGCAAGATTCCTCCCAACCCTCCCCGAACTGGTCCCAGACGGCGGGGCTTTACCAAAAGGCCGTTGAACAAGGCCTTCGTAACATGGGTTGGGCCCAAGCCAGACCCGAGGGACTGTATCGTCCCATGGAGTACTTTTTGGGATTGGGGGGCAAGCGGCTACGCCCCGTCCTCTGCTTGACGGCCTGCGGAATGGTCGGCTCGGATCCTTACTTGGCCCTGCCACAGGCCTTGGCGGTAGAGATTTTTCACAATTTCACCCTCTTGCACGACGATGTGATGGACCGTTCACCCTTGCGTCGAGGTCAGCCGACCGTGCATGAGCGTTACGGCATCGATGCGGCCATTCTCTCGGGGGATGCCTTGCTGATCGAAGCCTATGCTCAATTATCGAAAGCACCGGTGGATCTACTCCCCGACCTTCTGGCTGAATTCAACCGGGTGGCTTTGCAGGTTTGCCAGGGTCAGCAAATGGATATGGATTTCCAAAAACGTTCCTCGGTTGGAATGGAGGAGTACCGCGAAATGATTGGGCTCAAAACAGCCGTGCTTTTGGGGTCTTCCCTCAAATTAGGGGCCCTGGTCGGAGGTGCCGAGCCCGCCCAAGCCAGCGCCTTGTTTCGGGTGGGGTACCTGGTGGGCTTGGCTTTTCAGGTTCAAGATGATTGGTTGGATGTGTACGGTGATCCGGAACGCTTTGGCAAACAGGTCGCCGGGGATATCAAGGCCTGCAAACATAGTTTTTTGAGGGTCATGGCCGAAAGCCGAGCCCAAAACAACCAACGCGCCACCCTGGCCCAGTCCTTTGAACGCCTCGCCCTGTTGGGTCAAAGCGGGGAAGAGGGCCCCGATCTCGACGCCGAAGTCCAACAAGTTATTCAATGTTACAATGAACTGGGATTGGAAGAAGGAGCCTTGGCCTATCAGCATCAACTCCTGGACGAGGCCATGGACTTGCTGGCCTCCCTGCCTTTTGGGTCATCGCCGGGCGCGGCTTTTTTGGCTGATTATGCCCTGTATCTAGCTCGTCGTCAAGAATAGGTAGGGACCGCATCGATAGGGACCGCGTTTCCCAATCCGCCTTCCAAGATCCAAGATCCAAGATCCAAGGTTCGAGGACGCTTAGAGGAATCCCAATTCCAGTTTGGCTTCTTCGCTCATCAAGTCCTGGGACCACGGTGGGTCAAAGGTCAATTCAACATCGACCTCGCTCACTCCGTGAACTCCACGGATTTTATCTGCCACCTCCCCAGGCAGAGTACCGGCCACCGGGCACGAGGGCGATGTCAGGGTCATGGTGACTTTGACGACGCCTCCGTTGCGGACCTCGATGTTATAGATCAACCCCAGATCGTAGATATTGACCGGTATTTCGGGGTCGTAAATGGTACGAATAATGTTAAGAACAGCGTCCTGGGTTTCGACAAAGGTCGGTTCCTGACCAGAGCTTGGGGTAGCGGGCAAGGCAGGCGCTTCGTTGACGCTTTTTTCGGGCGCTGTTCCTTCGACAGGGCGGTACAACAAGGCAAGTTGCCGAATGCGGTCCAACATCCCGGCCAGACCGTTGGCTCGGTTGGGGGAGAGGTGGTGCTGAAGGCCTGTTTTTTGGTGCAGGTCAAAGGTGGTCCCCAGGATATCGGTGGGTTTTTGGTGCTGAAAAACCTTGAGCAAAAGGGTCATGATGCCTTTGACCAGCAATGCATCTGAATCGGCGGCAAATTCCAGTCGGCCATCGGGCAATGAAGTGGCCCGCAACCAGACCCTGGATTGACAGCCTTTGATCAGAAGAGCATCGTTCTTGAAGGCCTCGTCCAGGGGCGGGCATTCTTTGGCCAATTCCAATAAGTACTGATACCGATCCTCCCAATTTTCGAGCAAGGCGAAGTCCGCTGCGAGTTGTTCTTGCAACAGAGCCGGCGATGGGGGGACCTCCGGGAGGGCTGACGATTGGTTTTTATCCATGGCCGAGCATGCGTTGGGTTTTGAGCAGGGATTGCCCCAGGTAATCCAATTCGTTGAAGGTGTTATAAAAGCAAACCGAGGCCCGAACCGTACCGGGTAGGTTCCATCGTTTCATCAGGGGTTGGGCGCAGTGATGACCGGTTCGGACGGCAATTCCCATGCTATCCAAAAGCAAACCCACATCGTAAGGGTGGGCCTGGCCTAACAAAAAACTTTGCGCTGAACTGCGATCCGTGGCTTCTCCAATTTTGCGCAGGTCCGGAATGGAATCCAAGACAACCTGAAGGTGCTGGTAAAGAGCCTTTTCTCGGTCCATAATGATTTCCCACCCCCATGATTGGAGGTAATCAACGGCCGCACCCAAGCCAATCGCCTGGGCAATGGGGGGCGTTCCTGCCTCAAATCGCAAAGGTGGTTCGGCGTAGCTGGTCACTTGATAGTCCACTTCGCGAATCATGTCCCCGCCCCCTTGCCAAGGAGGCATGCTGTGGAGGAGTTCACGACGGCCGTAAAGAATGCCGATACCCGTGGGGCCGTACATTTTATGCGCCGAAAAACACAAAAAATCAACATCAAGTTCCGTAACACGGATGGGGCCGTGGGCCACCGCTTGGGCGGCATCGACCAGGACGGTGCAACCAACGGCCTTGGCCATGCGAATCATGGTTTGAACCGGATTGTGGCTGCCCAAAACATTGCTAATGGAACAAAAAGCCAGCATCTTGGAGCGGGGATTCAGCATGGATTCCAAGGCTTCAAGATCCGTTTGACCTTTTTCATCGATCGGCACAATGCGTAGAATCGCTCCTTGCTGGGCACATATCATTTGCCAAGGCACCAAATTGGCATGGTGCTCCATGGCCGTCACCAAGACCTCATCACCGGGTTCCAGACGACGCCCCCAGGACTGGGCAACCAGGTTAATGGCTTCGGTGCAACCTTTGGTAAATACGATGTTATCGGATTCGGGGGCTCCCAAAAAAGCCGCCACCTTGGCGCGGGCCTCTTCGTAACAACGGGTCGCTTCCTGGCTGAGGTGGTGGACCCCCCGGTGGACGTTGGCGTATTTTTCGATGTAAAAAGAACGCTCGGCGTCCAATACGGGCAGGGGCTTGAAGGTGCTGGCGGCGTTATCGAGGTAGACCAGCGGACGCCCGTGCACCTGCAGTTCCAGCGATGGGAAATCCTTTCGGATATGTTGTTCGATCAACAGCGGATCGGAAGTTTGCATGGCTTCAAAAGGAGGGCAGCGCCTCCAGGGTGTTTTGCATTTGTTGCCGTAAGACTTCGTCCGGAACCAGGTCCACGATTTCCAGGGCAAAGGCCAGGGTCAGAATCCGTCGCGCTTCGTCTTGGGGAACCCCCCGGCTTCGAAGGTAAAATACGGCATCCTCTTGCAATCGCCCCATGGTGGCTCCGTGGGAACAACGGACATTGTCCGCCAAGATTTGCAATTCAGGCTTGGCATGGACCTTGCCGCTGGGAATCCCGGAGCCGGGTTGATCCAGCATGAGGTTGCTGCTTTTTTGGAAGGCGTTGGTTTCTTGGGCATCTTGCTCAACACGCAGGACACCGTTAAAAACCGTGGAAGAAGAAGGGGCGGCTACGGCTTTGTAGTGCTGATGGCTTTGGCCGCGCAGGGCTGCATGTTGGATGCGACTGTATTGGTCGGCATGTCCTCCGGCGGTTGCCAGGGTCAGGCCGTAGAGGGCGGTGTAAGCATCGTCGCCCTGTTGTTGAACGTGGATATTGTTACGAATGAGTCCGCTACCGTGGGCAACGGTGTAAACATGAAGTTTGCTCCCCTCGGCCTGAACCGCATCGGTTTGACAAAGGATGCCTGTGGAGGTTTCAGAACGGATCCAGCGGATTAATTCCAATTCTGCACCCGCGCCTAATTCCACTTGCAGGGTCAGCAAGTAAGCCAGGGGCAAGGGTAAATGGTTTGCTTCGATTGGGCCGCTTTGGGGTGGGGCGATCTCTTGCAGGACCCTCAGCTTGGACCCAGCGCCCAAACGCAGTCGGTGATTAAAGCCGTGAAGGCCTAGCGTTGGTCTCTCCAAACAAGAGATTAACAAGGGCTCCGATGGTTGACAGCCCGCTGGTAATTCCAGGTCCAGTCCATCTCGG
The DNA here is from genome assembly GCA_009926245.1 of Sphingobacteriia bacterium. GTDB lineage: Bacteria > Bacteroidota > Bacteroidia > UBA7662 > UBA7662 > SYHX01. Next base: position 5,841 of record RFPG01000043.1, read on the forward strand.
TGCAGGGACCAAGAAGCCGCACCCAAGGGGTCTGAACCCAACAGATTCAAGATGGGTCCGGTCAAGGGCTTCAAGTCCGAGGGCCAGGAATACCCGGTGGTGGGAGGGGTGGTCGTTTTGGAGATTTCTTGGGCTAATCCTTCCGCAGGCCCCAACCAAGTCTTCAAATCCGTGTACTTCCAAGCCTCGACGTCCGATCCCGGCCAACCGCCGTTGAGGATAAACTGAGCGTAACTTGATTCGTTGGATTCCCGGCTCATGCGTTGGCATTCACTTCGTTGCGCAACCAATCGTAGCCTTTGGCTTCCAGCTCCAAGGCCAAGGTATAATCCCCGCTACGAACGATACGGCCGTCCATGAGAACGTGGACATAATCGGGTCGGATATAGTCCAGCAGGCGCTGGTAATGGGTGATAACCAAAAAACTATTTTGGTCGTTACGCAAACTGTTCACCCCTTCGGCCACGATCCGGAGGGCATCGATATCCAAACCGGAATCGGTTTCATCCAGAATCGCCAAACGGGGTTCCAGCATTGCCAATTGAAAAATTTCGTTGCGTTTTTTTTCGCCGCCCGAGAATCCCAGATTGACCGGACGAGACAGATACGAGGCATCCAATTGAACCAGAGCCGCTTTTTGGCGCATCAGTTTCAAAAAATCTCCAGCTTCCAGCGGGTCCAAGCCCCGCATGCTCCGCACCTTGTTGACCGCCGAGCGCATAAAATTGGTGTTGCTGACCCCGGGAATTTCAACGGGGTACTGAAAGGCCAAAAAAACGCCCAGCCAGGCTCGCTCTTCGGGCTCCAAGGCCAGCAAATCCTGCCCATCCAAGTAAACTTCTCCTTGGATATCGTACCCGGGCCGACCTGCCAAGACATGGGATAGCGTTGATTTTCCTGAACCGTTGGGTCCCATAATGGCATGCACTTCTCCGGCAGGTATTTCCAGATGGAGGCCCTGCAAAATGGGGCGTCCCTGAATGGAAGCAAAGAGGTTTTTGATTTGAAGCAAAGGAGTGGGGTTGGTTGTCATGCCGTATGGGGGGGATGGGATTTATCCGACGCTGCCCTCGAGGGATATGGCCAGTAGTTTTCTCGCTTCAACAGCAAATTCCATGGGCAGTTTATCCAAAACATCCTTGGCATAACCGTTGACGATGAGGGCAATGGCTTCTTCGGTGGGGAGACCTCGTTGTTGGCAGTAGTACAAGAGGTCCTCCTCGATCTTGGAGGTGGTCGCCTCGTGTTCTACCTGGGCATCCGGGCAGTTGATTTCAAAGTAGGGGTAGGTATGAGCGCCGCAACGATCGCCCATGAGCAGGGAATCGCATTGGGAATAATTACGGGCATTGACCGCGCCTTCACGGACCTTGACCAAACCGCGGTAGGTGTTTTGGCCGCGACCCGCACTGATGCCTTTGCTAACAATGCGGCTTGTGGTGTTGCGGCCTATATGAATCATTTTGGTTCCGGTATCGGCTTGCTGGGCCCGGGCAGCCAGAGCAACCGAGTAAAATTCTCCGGTACTGTCATCCCCCTGAAGGACCACGCTGGGGTACTTCCAAGTGATGGCCGAACCCGTTTCGACCTGGGTCCAGGAAATTTTGGATCGGCGTCCTTTGCAAAGACCCCGCTTGGTAACAAAATTGTAAATACCGCCCACCCCTTGGGCATCCCCGGGGTACCAGTTCTGCACGGTGGCATAGCGGATTTCGGCATCGTCCATCGCAACCAATTCGACCACCGCGGCGTGCAATTGGTTCTCGTCCCTTTTGGGAGCCGTGCATCCTTCCAAATAGGAAACATAAGAACCTTCTTCGGCCACAATCAGCGTGCGCTCAAACTGCCCGGTGCCCGCTGCGTTGATCCGAAAATAGGTACTCAGTTCCATGGGACAACGTACACCGCGTGGGATGTACACAAAGGACCCATCCGAAAAAACCGCTGAATTAAGGGCTGCGTAATAATTATCAGTGTAAGGAACCACTTTGCCCAAAGATTTTCGAACCAAATCCGGATGGGTTTTGACGGCCTCGCTAAAGGAGCAAAAAACAATCCCTTGTTCGGCCAAACGGGCTTTGTAGGTGGTAGCAACCGATACCGAGTCCAAAACAGCATCCACCGCCACTCCGGCCAAAATCAATTGTTCTTCGAGTGGGATGCCCAGTTTATCGTAGGTTGCTTTGATTTCGGGGTCTAATTCGTCCAGGGATTCGAGTTTTTTCGCGGCTTTGGGAGCGGCATAATACGAAATATCCTGGAAGTCGATGGGTGGTATTTCCAAGTGGGCCCAGCGGGGGAGCGGTAATTTTTGCCAATATTCAAAGGCTTTTAGCCTCCATTCCAGCAACCATTCCGGTTCCTCCTTGCGGGAGGAAATCAGGCGAACCACATCGGCGTTTAGACCTTTGGGGTCGATGTCCTGTTCGATGTTGCTAACAAAACCAAAAGCATAGTCGTCCTCGGCCCAACGGGTGAGCAAAGCATCGTCCGGATGGTTATCGTTGGCCATAGGGGGTTAACAAGGTGGTGAAAGCTTTTGTTTAGACAATGTCTAAAGAGCCGCAAAGATAATTGTTTACCAGTGCAAGGACTCCTTGTTCAAAAAGGCGGCCACACCTTGACGACAGGGTTCGCTTTGGCGGGCCTCCACATTGATGTCGATGGCCTGTTCCATCGC
>RFPG01000044.1 GCA_009926245.1 Sphingobacteriia bacterium
CGCCACCCAACGAAACGGTCCTTTGCCCTCGCAAAAAAGCGGACGGATATACGCCGGAACAAAGCCCGGAAAATCAAAAGCCTCCTTGAAACCAGCCTCCAAAGCGCGACCACGGAGGTTGTTGCCATAATCAAAGGTGATGGACCCTTGGCGCTGAAAATCAACCATCAGCTCCACATGCCGACGCATGGCATCGTATGCACGCTTTAGGTATTGTTGGGGATCCGATTGTCGGAGTTCGGCCGCCTCATCGGAACCCATGCCCTGCGGTAGGTAGCCCACCATCGGATCATGTGCCGAGGTCTGGTCTGTTAAAACATCCGGTACGATGCCCCTTTCCTTCAACCGCTCCAACATATCAACGGCCGTTGCGATCACCCCAATGCTTAGAGCCTCTCCCAAACGGCAGGCCTCCAAGGCCGCATCGATCCCCTCATCCAAATTTTCGTAAACCTTGTCCAAATAACGAGTTTCCACACGTTTGGCCGCTCGCCAAGACTCCACTTCCGCCGCTAGGCAGACCCCTTCGGCCATCGTGATCGCCAAAGGCTGAGCCCCACCCATGCCACCCAAGCCTGCCGTAACACATAGTTTGCCGCGAAGAGTCCCCCCAAAATGCTGACGACCCACCGCGTGGAATGTCTCGTAGGTCCCCTGCACAATGCCCTGAGAACCAATATAAATCCAAGAACCGGCCGTCATCTGCCCGTACATCATCAGACCCTTGCGCTCCAATTCATCAAAATGTTCCCAGTTGGCCCAATTCGGCACCAACATGGAATTCGAAATCAAAACCCGGGGGGCGTCCACATGGGTTGGCAGAATAGCCACCGGTTTTCCGCTTTGGATAAGCAAGGTTTCGTTATCGTTCAAATCCATCAGCGCCCTTTGAATTTGATCAAAAGCCTCCCGGTTACGGGCCGCTTTGCCCCGTCCTCCGTACACAATCAAATCATCGGGTCGCTCCGCCACATCGGGATCCAAATTGTTTAACAACATTCGCAAGGCCGCCTCTTGAATCCATCCCTTGCAACGAAGAGTGTTACCAACAGGCGCCCGATCACCGGGTGCAAATAGCGCAGGAGTAGCGTTAGATTTTGCGTTCATGTTTGAAATATTTTTTTACCACTCCAACAAAGTGCATGTTCGGGGGGGCAGGGTAATCTCGGAATCCAGCCTGCGAAGAAGGCCGCTGGGTTGCTCGCGGACTTCCACGCCCAATGGCCAATGCTTGGCATAGCGTTCGCGGGTCACCTGCTTGGGGGTCGCGGAACCGTTCACCAAAACCAACAAATGACGGCTTCCCGACGATGCAGCACCATCGGACACCGTCCGCGCATAGACATAGACCTCATCCTCCGGGATATAATGTTCAAATTGACCCTTGGCAACGGCCTCGCTGCCTTTGCGCCATTGGCCCAATTGTTTAATTTCCGCCAAGAAAGTGGCGGTTGCGGTATCAAGCCCCCGATTTTCAAAAACCGACGCGCGATCCCCGATCCATCCACCCGGCATGTCCTGACGAACATTGCTTCCACCCAGGCTGGCAAAATTCCCAAACAAAAGCTCCGACCCGTAGTATAATTGGGGCACACCCCGAAGGGTGTATAACATCTTGTACGCCATGAGGGCCGTGGATGCATCCTCCCTGAATTCCGACCAAGCCCTGGAAACATCGTGGTTATCCAAGAAAATAAGATTGCGGGCCGCCTCCTTGTAAAGAAAATCCTGGGCCAAGGTGGTGTAGATTTTGCGGAGTCCACGATCCCAATCCATTTTTTCGTTGAGTCCTTCGACCAAAGCAATGCGGACCGGAAAATCAGTAACCGAGGCCAAACCTGGGCCCGCCAACCTAACCGAATCGGGCTCGCGAAAGAGCGGACAGTCCTCGGTCCAATACGCCGATTCAGGAACACTGTGCACCCACACTTCGCCCACCAAGCCCAGGCGAGGGTATTCCCGTAGCATGGCCGCTGTCCAACGACGCATGAAGCGGGTATCTGGATACGCATAGGTATCGATTCGATACCCCGCCAAACCCGCATATTCAATCCACCACAGGTTATTTTGAATCATGTACCGTTGCAGATCCTCGTTGGTTTGGTCCAAATCGGGCATGGGGTGATCAAACCACCCTCGACGCATCAGGGCTTTATCCTGCTCCTGGGCATAGGGATCCATCTGGGTAATGGCTCGGTAATTGGAACGGGTAAAGGCGGGCCAACGATGCACCCACCCGCTGTCCACAGGTTGGGCTAACAAAGGATGCGTACCTCCCCAATGATTGTGCACAATGTCCATGATGACCTTGATGCCCCGTTGGGCGCATTTACTCACCAATTCTTTGTACAAAGCATTATTCCCCAAACGGGGATCCACCCGATAGAGATCCGTCGAAGCATATCCGTGATACGACTCCTTGGGCAAATCGTTTTCAAGCACCGGATTCAGCCACAAGGCCGTGACGCCCAGGCTCTGGATATAGTCCAAGTTTTGGAGCAAGCCTTTCAAATCCCCCCCGTGCCGGGCCTGATCAACGCCCCGATCCACCCGCTGCTCTCGCATTCCAGGAACCCGATCGTTGCTGGTATCCCCGTTCGCAAAACGATCCGGCATCACCAAATAAACCAAATCCGCAGCGCTCCAACCAGCCCCTTTCAAGGAAGACTCGATGGCCTTGGGGTCTGATTTTCGCCCAAAGGGGTAACGCAAAACCGTTTTCCACTGATTCGATCCCGGCTGAAGTCGCTGAAATTCAACGGTCTGTGGCTCGAAATCTCTTTGCATCACCAAATCCAACCAGAGGTATTCGCGTTTGCCGGGCCCCGCAGGTCGTACCGACTGCAATTGCAAGCCCTGCGTTGGGGGTGCGATACGCCAGGCGCCGGCCTCTTCCGAATTGGTATAGACCAAAAGCTGCAGGGTTGTGTCCTCCATTCCCACCCACCAGCAAGGGGGATCCACTCGTACGATGTTACCGTAACAACGGGCCATTGGGCTGTCACCCACGTTGGTATCCTCGGTTGCCTTCGCCTTCACCTTGTTCGGCTTACCCGCATTCGCAGAAAAGCCCAACATGGAAAGCCAGACGATCATGATCGCCCAGCCTAGGCGGCTATGAATCCATCCGTTCTGGGCTGGAATACGATTTGATTTCATCGTTTTACTATCAATCTTCAAAAACCAGGAGATGAAAATTTTTCTTGCCTTTTTGGACCAACACCAAACGACCGGCCAACAAATCCTCGGTAGAAGCCTTGGCCAAAACATCGCTGCACTTTTCGCGATTGAGGCTGAGGCCTCCGCCCTCGATCATTTTACGAGCCTCCGAACGAGACCCAAAAATCCCAGAATGGTCGCTGAGCAAGGGAACCCATTCGCAACCCTCCACGAGGAGGGACTTCGAAACCTGGTGAACGGGAACGCCCTCCAGCGCCTGCATAAGAACCTCGTGGTCCAGTCCCAGGATTTGATCCTTGGAAACCTTGCCAAACAGCAAATCCGAAGCGGCTCTGGCCTGGGCCAGTGCTTGTTCGCCGTGCACCCGGCGGGTTACATCATCGGCTAGCAAGCGCTGCGCATGACGCTGGTGGGGAGCCTGGTCGTGGACCGAAACGGCTTCAGCGATTTCCTGCATCGATAACAACGTATAGACGGGCAAATAACGACGGGCTTCGTCGTCGCTGACATTAAGCCAAAATTGGTAAAAGCGATAGGGGCTGGTTTTTTGAGGATCCAGCCAAATATTGCCCCCTTCGGATTTCCCGAATTTGGACCCATCTGATTTTTTGGTCAGAGGGGCGGTCAGGGCCCAGGCCTCGCTCCCATCCATGCGACGAATTAATTCGGTCCCCGTTGTGATATTTCCCCACTGATCGGAGCCACCCACCTGCACTTTGCAACCGTAATGCCGGTGCAGATGAACAAAGTCATAGCCCTGTATCAATTGGTAGCAAAACTCCATGAAGGACATGCCATTTTCTAGACGCAATTTGACCGAATCCTTGGCCAACATGTAATTGATGGGAATATGCCGTCCCACATCCGCGATAAAGTCCAAAAAGCTCCAGTTCCCGAACCAATCTTCGTTGTTGACGAGCTGTGCGGCGGCCGGCGATGCCGAATCAAAATCCAAGAACCGCTTCAACTGGGCCTGCTGACAGGCCAGGTGATGCTCCATTTGTTCTCGGCTCAGCACATTCCGTTCGGCACTACGGCCCGTCGGATCGCCGACACGACCGGTAGCCCCTCCCACCAAGGCGATGGGACGATGCCCGGCCCTTTGAAAGTGCACTAACAACATGATGGGGACCAGATTGCCAATATGCAAAGAATCGGCGGTTGGGTCAAAACCCGCGTACACAGCGACTTTTTCACGCTCCAACAGGGCATCCAGCCCTGGAACAAAATCCTGCACCAGCCCTCGCTCCTGCAGGGACAAGAATAGCCCTTGGTTCATACGGGGTCAAAAATAGTCAAGTAACTTTGAGGGCTTCACGGTTCACCATAAAACCCTTGAATTACTCTTATGAAAATTCACAATTTTAGCGCCGGGCCTGCAATTCTTCCCCGCACGGTCCTCGAACAAGCCTCCGCCGCCCTCCTGGATTTTAACGGGACAGGCCTTTCGCTCATCGAGGTGTCCCATCGGGACAAAGATTTCGAAGGGGTGATGCACGAAGCAAGAGCGGCGGTCAAGAGGCTGTTGGGGCTGGGGGATGACTTTGAAGTCCTCTATTTGCAAGGAGGGGCCTCCCTCCAATTCGCCATGGTCCCCATGAACCTTCTGAGGCCAGCTGGGAAGGCTGCTTATGTCAATACCGGGACATGGGCGACCAAAGCCATTGAAGATGCCCAAAAACTGGGGGAAGTCCAGGTCATCGCCAGCTCCGAAGACAAGAATTTTTCCTACCTACCGACGGGCTACACCATCCCCCAAGATGTCGATTACCTGCACATCACCTCCAATAATACCATTTACGGGACCCAAATGCAGTCCTTCCCGGATAGCCCGGTACCGGTCGTTTGCGATATGTCCTCGGACATCTTTAGCCGTCCTGTTCCAGCTGCATCCATGGGGTTGATCTATGCAGGCGCCCAAAAAAACATGGGGCCGGCCGGTACCACCCTGGTTGTTATTCGCAAAGACTTGGTCGGACGCAGCGGTCGCAAGCTGAACGCCATGTTGGACTACGGGGTTCATATCAAAGGCCAAAGCATGTACAACACCCCCCCGGTCTTTGCAGTCTATGTCAGCATGCTTACCCTGCAATGGATCGAATCCCAGGGTGGATTAAGCGCCATGGAAAAACGCAACCGCGCCAAAGCCGATCTTTTGTACAGCGAAATCAATCGTAACTCACTTTTCAGACCGACCGTCACCGATGATTCGGGTTCCCTTATGAATGTGACCTTTGTCCTAAAGGAAACAACGCTCGAAGCGGTATTCGAAGGTTTACTTCGGGAGGCCGGGATTTCGGGCCTCAAAGGCCATCGTTCGGTAGGTGGGTACCGCGCCAGTATTTACAACGCCATGCCTATCGAAAGTGTTCAGGTCTTGGTCGATGTGATGCAAGCACTCGAAAACAAATACGCCTCCTAATCCCATCATCCGAAGCATCCCCAAATTCCATTATTCGAAGCATCCCCAAATTCCATCATCCAAACCATCCCCCTCTAGAAACATGAAAATATTGGCCAACGACGGAATCGACGAAGCCGGCAAAAAAATCTTGGAAGAAGCCGGGCATACGGTGGATACCAACAAAATCCCTCAGCAGGAATTGGCCGCACGCCTTCCCGCTTACGATGGTTTGATCGTCCGCTCCGCTACCAAGGTTCGATCCGAACTTCTGGACGCTTGTCCCAATCTTCGATTGGTGGCCAGGGCCGGTGTTGGAATGGATAATATCGATGTAGAAAACGCCCGCTCTCGCGGTATCCTCGTACTGAACACCCCGGCTGCTTCGTCGATTGCCGTGGCTGAATTGGTCTTTGCTCATATGCTGAGTCTATGCCGATTCCTGCATCATGCGCACCGCGAAATGCCAACGCGGGGGGCGCAGGAATTCAACCAACTCAAATCATCGTATGCAGGAGGTACCGAACTCTTTGGCAAAACCCTGGGGTTGGTTGGTTTTGGTCGCATTGGCCAAGAAGTGGCCCGCATTGCCCATGGTTTTCGAATGAAAATTCTTGTTCACGATGTTCTTTTCCAAAAAGAACCCACCTTGGGCCAAGAGATGCAGTCCAAACACGGCGTAGTAATCAGCAACTTGGAAGATATGCTCCCACAATGCCACTACCTCAGCCTTCATGTCCCAGGCCTGAATCAAGCACTGATCGGTGCCGCTGAGTTGGCAGCCATGCCAGCAGGCGCCTGCGTTATAAACGCTTCTCGAGGTGGACTGATTGACGAAAAAGCTCTTTTGGATTCCCTCAACATAGGCCATATCCGCTATGCTGGATTGGATGTATTTGAGAATGAACCCGAAGTACATCCCGGAATATTGGGCCATCCCTCCATCAGTTCAACCCCCCACACCGGCGCTTCTACCTTGGAGGCCCAAGAGAGGATCGGCCTCGAAATGGCCCAACGCATTTTGGAACATTTTCCAGTGGGCTGAAGCATGCCCGCCTTTTTTCCTTTTGAGGCTCGGTTTCCAAATGATTTTGGAGATGCCTGTGAATCCCTCATTCAAAAGGTCCAGTCACCTCTGAACCCCCACAAAGGGTCGGATCCGATGGCGGCCGAAGCGGCAAACCAAGAAGCCTTGCAAGCATTTCAACAAATGTTAGCAGAAGGGATCTGGAGCCAAAAACCGGAACAACCCCTTTTGGTTGGGTATCAATGCCAATTCAGGGGACATACCCAGCGTGGTTTAATTGGACTCTGCGATGCGACCGAAGTCGGCACAACCATCCTCCCTCATGAAAACATACGTCAAGACCGAGCACTCGACATACAACGATGGCAAAACATGCTGCATTGCCATTGGACTCCAGTGTATTTATCATACCGATTCAACGCCGACCTGAACCACGCCCTAACAAATATATGGTCGCAAAACAATAACTATCAATATGTTATGAAGGATGGGTCGCGCGTCGATCTCTGGCCTATCCAGAACCCTGCGTTGATTCAAAACCTTCTTCAATGCGTCCAAAAACTACCATCGCTTTACATCGCCGATGGACATCATCGAGCAGGAGCCTGCCAAAAATTAGAAATCCAAAATGGAATTCGACCGATGTTATCGGTTTTGGTATCAGACCGTGATTTGAGGGTTTATCCTTTTTATCGGCGTATTCTCAACGATCAAAGTCCGCTGCCTTTTTGGGATATCCTAGACCAACTCAAATCTCTTTTTCGGCTAAAACCCTGTTCCCTGGAGCAAATGTTTTATCAATACCTCCCCGCTGGTCATTTTTTATTGGTCCATCGAGAAGCTTGTTGGATCCTACAACCCTTGAACCCAGTTGACCCGCAGATTCCTGACGTACAATGGCTTCAGGAACAAGTTATTGGACCCATCTGCGGAATCGGAGATCCAGGTTCCGATCCTCGTTTGGATTTTGGAAGCATGAACATTCCATTGGATGCCTTTCGTAGCATCTTATACCAAGCGCAAACCGAATTCATTTTGGTACCACGTGCACCGTCCCCCGAAGATGTCTTTCGTACAGCGGACCGGGGCGAAATCATGCCCCCCAAATCCACCTCCTTCGAACCCAAAATCCCTTCCGGTTTGGTGGCCTACCTACCAAACAACTAATTGGGTACACCCTCGGCACGACTTGGGAGCCGGGATACCTTTGGACTGAGTGATAACATTCGAGACTATGGTCTAAAAACAAAAAACCCCGACTTTTTAGGGCCGGGGCTTTTGAACCAGTCTGGCAACGACTTACTCTCCCACATTTTACTGCAGTACCATCAGCGCAGTAGGGCTTAACGACTCTGTTCGGGATGGGAAGAGGTGTGCACCTACGCTATAATCACCATTGGTTAGTTGTTCGCTTGCTACCGAGGCAACAGGCGTATAACCCTGACATATGAAAAAAAGAAAACAAGAACAATGATAGTATCCTCACACAATCCATTCTAAAAGTATCGAGCAATTAGTACTGCTCGGCTAAAATCCTCTCAGACCTTACACCTGCAGCCTATCAACCCCGTCGTCTACAGGGACTCTCATGGAAGACTCATCTTGAGGCGAGTTTCGCACTTAGATGCTTTCAGCGCTTATCTCTTCCAAGCGTAGCTACCCTGCGCTGCAGCTGACACCACAACAGGTACACCAGAGGCTTGTCCATCACGGTCCTCTCGTACTAATGACAGATCCTCTCAATCTTCCTACGCCCACAACAGATAGGGACCGAACTGTCTCGCGACGTTCTGAACCCAGCTCGCGTGCCACTTTAATCGGCGAACAGCCGAACCCTTGGGACCTTCTCCAGCCCCAGGATGTGACGAGCCGACATCGAGGT